>JBAYOE010000171.1:0-3581 GCA_041678405.1 Sphaerochaetaceae bacterium
AAAAAGGGTATCAGGCAATTACCGAGTTACATGGCAAACATAAAGAGATGATGCTCGACTTTGGTATTTTGACTTTAGAGAAAGGGGAGACATACCAATGCGACAAAGCTCTCGAGAGAGCATTTCTTTTAATAAAAGGAGAAGTTGAGTTTGATTGGGAAAGAAATAAAGAGAAGGGTAAAAGATTTTCTTGTTTCGATGAATCCCCTACTGTTTTGCATGTACCCCAAAGTGTAAAAATTGTCATTAGAGCTTTAGAAAAAAGTGAGCTTTGTGTTGAGCGAACGGAGAATGAGAAAATTTTTGCAAGTAAGTTATATCGCCCCCAGGATGTTCGTAGTGATGTTTTTGGCTCAGGTGTTTTAAATGAAACCTCAATCAGAACAGTAAGGACAGTTTTTGACGGTGAGATTGCACCTTTATCCAATATGGTTTTGGGAGAGGTTATTAACCATCCCGGAAAGTGGTCAAGCTATCCACCTCATCACCACCCACATCCTGAAATTTATCATTATAAGTTTTTCCCGCAGCAAGGCTTTGGAGTCTCTTTTTTTAATGAAGAACCAGAGTTGGTTAAAGACGGATACACATCACTAATTGCTCCGAACCTTACTCATAGCCAAGTAGCCGCTGCCGGTTATGCTATGTACTACATATGGATGATTCCCCACTTACCAAATGACCGTTGGTTACCGACAACCCGTTATTTTATTTCTGAGCATCAATGGATGCTTGAAAAAGATGTTAAAATTTGGCCCCAAAAACCATTTTCTCAAGGAGGAGCAATTCAATGAAAAGTATTCGTTTAACTATGAGTCAAGCTTTAATTAAATTCCTCGATAACCAGTATATAAGTTTCGACGGAAAAGAGAATAAATTCATTGAAGGAGTTTTTGGTATTTTTGGCCATGGCTGTGTTGTCGGTATCGGAGAAGCTCTCCAGGAATCAGACCACTCGCTAAAATTTTACCAAGGCCATAACGAACAAGGGATGGCCCATGCCGCTATTGCTTTTGCCAAACAACACAGAAGAAAAAGGATGATGGCAGTAATCTCTTCAATCGGTCCCGGGGCTTTAAACATGGTTACGGCAGCCGGGTTAGCTACAACTAACCGGATTCCTCTGTTATTGCTTCCTGGAGATGTTTTTGCGTGTCGCCAACCTGATCCCGTTTTGCAGCAGGTTGAACATTTCCACAACTATACAATCACAAGCAATGATGCCTTTAAGGCAGTATGCCGCTATTGGGATAGGATTGAACGGCCGGAGCAACTAATAAGTGCAGCCATTAATGCAATCAGAGTTTTAACAGATCCTGCAAATACAGGAGCTGTCTGTTTGGCATTACCACAAGACGTCCAGGGAGAGGCATACGATTACCCGGTTGAATTTTTCAGAAAAAGAGTTCATGAGATTGACAGAAAACCACCTAGTGCCACCTCTTTAGAAAAAGCGATAAAAATTATTTCTCAGTCAAAAAGACCTTTGGTAATTTGTGGAGGCGGAGTTCGTTACTCTGAAGCCCAAGATGCATTGGATAATTTTACTAGAGAGTTCTCGATTCCGTTTGGTGAAACACAAGCTGGCAAAAGTGCACTACCAAGTGACCATCCAATGAATTTAGGTGGTATCGGAGTTACCGGCGCATTATCTGCTAATATGATTGCAAAAGATGCCGACTTGGTTATTGCCGTTGGATCTCGATTATCAGATTTTACTACCAGCAGTAAGTGGAGCTTTCAAAATCCTAATGTAAAGATTATATCGTTAAATGTTGCCTCCTTTGACGCCTATAAAATGGATAGCCTACCGCTAATTTGTGATGCAAAAAGTGGGCTTGAAGCTATTGGGAATAGATTAAGAGAAATTTCTTATCGACCCATAGATGGGTATGAAAAAGAGATTGAAAGGGCAAAAGCTACTTGGGCAAAGGAAGTTGATTCTTTGTACGCTACCGAAACCGGACCTAACGGCCTCTATTCTCAAACCAGAGCACTAGGGATTATGAACGAAGAGCTGTTTGAAAATGATGCAATCATCGTTGGGGCTTCGGGAAGTCTTCCTGGGGATTTGCAAAAATTATGGAGAAGTAAAAAAAGCGAAACATACCATATGGAATATGGCTTTTCCTGCATGGGTTACGAAGTTTCGGGTGCTTTTGGGGTAAAATTAGCTGCTATGGATCAACCAGTTTATGCAATGGTCGGAGATGGCAGTTTCGTTATGCTCCATTCTGAATTATTAACAAGTATTCAGGAGAACATAAAAATTAATATTATCCTTTTTGATAACAACGGTTTTGGCTGTATCGATAATTTACAGAGAAGTCAGGGGATACCAAAGTTTGGATGTGAACTGAGATATAGGAATCCAAAAACCGGTAAAGTTGATGGCGGAGGTAAATTAATCCCTATAGATTATGCCAAAATTGCACAAGGATACGGATGTAAAACCTGGGTTGTCAGCAACAGTGAAGAGTTAAGAGTTGCTTTGAAAGAGGCAAAAGAGTGTGAAACTTCAACTTTAATTGATATCAAAGTAGATTGGGATTCTATGACTGATGGATATCTTAGTTGGTGGAGAGTTGGCACTCCTGAAGTATCAAAAAAACGAACTGTTGTCGAAGCATACAATAAATTGAAAGACGAAATCGACAAAGCAAAAAAAATCTAAGAGGCAGGTATGGATAATAGTAAAGTTAAACTTGCAATAGCTCCCATCAATTGGACAAATGATGATATGCCAGATTTGGGAAAAGAGATTACTTTTGAACAATGTGTAAGCGAGATGGCATTAGCTGGCTTTAGCGGAACCGAGGTTGGAAATAAATATCCAAATAATCCCAAGGTTTTAAAAAAAGCCCTTGATTTACGAAACTTACAAGTTTGTAATCAGTGGTTTAGCAGCTATCTTACGACTAAAACATATGAAGAGGTAGAAAAGGCGTTTATTGCCCAATTAGATTTTTTAGAGCCTCTCGGATGTAGAATCATTGGACCTGCCGAACAGGGGTTAAGTGTTCAAGGTTTAGTAAATACTCCTGTGCTCTCAGCTAAGCCTTTCTTTTCCGATGAACAGTGGAAAAGATTGACCAATGGGTTAAACAAACTCGGAGAAATTGCCAAAGATCGTGGGTTTAAATTGTGCTACCATCACCACATGGGTACCGGTTGTCAAACCGTTGATGAAGTTGACAGACTTTTGGAGCATACAGATGCTTCATCAGTTTATCTTCTTTACGATACAGGTCACTTTGCTTTTTCTGCCCACGATCCTTTAGAGATGCTTAAAAGATACGGAAATCGAATTGGACACGTTCACCTAAAAGATTTACGTAAAAACGTTTTTGAAAAAGTAAAAAAAGAAGATTTGAGTTTTCTAGATTCAATCAGAGAAGGCGTTTTTACCGTACCGGGTGACGGAATGATTGACTTTGTTTCAATATTTAAATTTTTAGAAAGTATTGATTACCATGGTTGGATGGTAGTTGAAGCCGAACAGGATCCCGCAAAAGCCAATCCACTGGAATATGCTTTAAAAGCCCGCAGCTATATAAAAAGTAGAGCAGGGCTTTAAGCTT
>JBAYOE010000172.1:0-3577 GCA_041678405.1 Sphaerochaetaceae bacterium
AAAACGTTTTCGATTCCTAAAAAGTTTAACTCTATTAACTGGTCTTCAATTTGTTCTTTGCTTTGACCTCCGCAAATCAGATGAGGAACTACGGGTATCTGGTATTTGTACTGAATAGCGGCAGAGAGGCCGATTGTACCGGGTCTTTTTCTGGTCCACTTGCGTTCAATCAGTCCGTCTTCCCGCTCGACATAGATGTTTACCATCTGATGGTTGGTAATATTTATATAAGCGGGGTTATAAGGGAGGAGAGCTTCAATCATCTCATTGATTGTTTCAACGGAGCGCCCCTTTAAAGGGGGTAAAATTTCAAATGTAAAGAGCGGTTTTTTTGCATTTTTAAGAATTTCAGTAACTTTCATCAATAATACTCCCCGATAGAGACCCTTTTTTTCAGCTCTTTTATTCCGATGTCGGCCCATAGAGCATACTCGTTAAGTTGATCTAAGCCAACACCACCCAAATCAAAATAAGAGAGACCCTCTCCGACAAAGTAAAACCCACATACGGTGGCAACCGGCTTCATTGCGTAAGAGTCGGTTAAAAAAACTTTTATTTTATCCTCAACTCCCAACAAAGAAAAAATGACTCTTTTTTGGTGATGGTCGGGAACAACAGGATAGCCGACAGCCGGTCGTATTGAACTTGTGTTACCGACAGGCCACCATTTTTTAAGTCCCTCTTTTTGTAGATAGAGACTGAATGCCTCAACCATCCGATCGGCAATAGTCTGTAATAACAAGGCATTATAGTGATCTTCCGATTCCCTAAAGCCCTCAATAAGAGGTTCAACTTCCACTGCGCTGCTAGCTACAAATAAGCCGATGGAATCTGTTTTGCTTGGGTGAATATAATCACTTAACGAACGGCAGAGGCCTCCGTTGTCGGGAATCTGAGAGCGGAAGAATCTCAGTTGAGCTACTTCAGTTTCTTTATCGTAAAGTGCAATAATCTCATCAGAGACCCTTTTGGTGGGATAAATACCGACCAAAGCTCTAAGAGAGGCATTAAATGCAGCTGTTATCTCTTCTTTGTGTAAAAGTATTTTTGCATCTGAAATAAGAGTTTTCCCCTCATCTGAGTCAAACGGGACTCTCCATTGTTGGCAGATCATACGCCAGTTAATGAGAGTCAGAAGCTCACCTACTGTGACATCATCAACAAGATGTATTCCATAATCAGTCGGTTTCGGTGCCGTTGAGGTTTTAATGAACCTTTTTTGTCTGGCTTCCTTTAGCGAAAGAAAATCTGCTTTCTTAACCGATTCTCTTTTAATTTGAGTTTGTAAGAGGAGATTCTCTTCTTTAAACTTTGCCCCATCCTTGCTTATCAGTCTTAAAGCTGTCGCAACTCCGTCTGAGGCATCCGAAGCATGAAAAACTCCGCCACCGTAAAGGGGAGAAAGTTTAATGGCCGTATGCTCTTTGCTGGTGGTTGCTCCCCCAACTAAAATAGGAATGCCCATTTTTTCTTTCTCAAAGAGAGAACAAAGACCCTCCATTTCAGCCAAAGAGGGTGTTATTAAGCCGCTTAGACCGACAAGGGTTGCACTGTTTTCTTTAACACTCTCAACTATTTTTTCATTGGGAACCATAACTCCCAAATCTATTACTTTAAAATTGTTACACTGCAAAACTAAAGAGACAATGTTTTTTCCTATGTCGTGGACATCCCCTTTGACTGTAGCTAACACTATTGTTGCCACTTCGCTTGAACCTTTGGAGTTCTCATTGAGCCTTGGTCTTAAGATATCGACAGCCATCTTCATCGTCCTAGCCGAACGGACAACCTGCGGTAAAAAGAGTTTTCCCTCTCCAAAAAGAGAGCCTACCGTACTCATTCCCTCCATCAATGGCCCCTCTATGAGTTCAACAGCATCAATATTTTCAACCTCTTTTAGATCCTCTTTTAAATATTCTGATTCACCCAGAAACAGGGCATGAGTCAGCCTTTTAAAAACAGGCTCCTTCCGCCATAACAGGTTGTTGTTCTTATTACTCTCTTTTTTAGTATTTGCAGAGGCATAGGTCAGAGCCCTCTCTATCAGAGTTTCCCGATTGGCAACTAAATCGCCCTGGGCTAATAAAGCTCTGCTCATAATTTCGACAACAGAGGTATCCAACTGATTGACATCAACTATAGCTGCCGGGTTAATTAATGCCATATCAAGGCCTGCTTCTGTTGCATGCTTTAAAAAAACCGCATGAAGAGCCTCTCTAAAGGGATTGTTTCCTCTGAAGGAGAAAGAGAGGTTACTGATGCCCCCTATAACCAAAGAATCCTTCAAGTTCTCTTTTATCCACCTGGTTGCTTCAATAAAATCTTTGGCATACAAATCGTGTTCATCGATTGCCGTGGCTATTGCCAGTACGTTCGGGTCAAAAATAATATACGAATTTTTAAAAATCCCGTTCTCATCCAAAAGGGTTTTAGCCCGAAAGGCAACCTCGATCTTCCGTTGAAATGTATCGGCCTGTCCCTTCTCGTCAAAAAGCATTACTATAGCAACGCCTCCCATAATCTCTATGTAGCGGGCTTTTTCTAAAAATAACTCTTCTCCCTCTTTCAAGCTTATCGAGTTTACGATTGCGGTGCCTTGAATCTCTTTTAAGGCGGCTTTAAGGACTTCCCAATCGGAACTGTCTATCATAAAGGGTACCGATGCTATAAAAGGGTCGCTGTTCGCCAACCGTAGAAACTTAACCATAGCCTCCTTTGCATCTATTAAAGGGGCGTCCATACAGATATCGATTACTTGGGCTCCGTTTTCAATTTGGTTTCTTGCTATGGCAAGGGCTTTCTCATATGCCCCCTCTCTGATTAGATTTTCAAATTTCTTGGAACCGGCAACGTTAGTCCGCTCTCCGATGATTAATGGTCTTTTTATATACTCACTCAGAGCTTCCAATCCGGCTAAAGAGAACCTTTTTTCCCCTTTCCTCTCTCTGGGAACCGCTTTGTTGAGAATTTCTGAAAGGCTTTTAATATGCTCGGGCGTCGTTCCGCAACACCCCCCGACAATATTCAGCTGTCCCTCCTCCAAAAGAGGTTTGAGCAAATCAGAGAGTTCTTTTGGACTTTGACTATACTCTCCCAAGTGGTTTGGGAATCCCGCATTTGGATGGGCACTTACATAAAAAGGGGATCTTGAACTGAGTCTTTTTATAAGAGGAATCATCTCTTTAGCACCGGTGGAACAATTTAACCCCAAAGAAAACAGATCGTAGGAAGCAAGCGAGTCTGTTAAAGCTTCAACGGTTTGGCCACCGAGGGTACGGGCGCTGCCGTCGCTGAAAGTGGCGCTGAGCATTATGGGAATTTTCCTTTTCTCTTCTTTGAAAACAATGTCGGCTGCCACCAATGCTGCTTTTGCAACGAGGGTGTCAAATACCGTCTCAATCAAAAGTAAATCTGAGCCAGCTTGGACAAGAGCCTTTATCTGTTCTTTAAAAACCTCCACGAAGGTGTCAAAGCTAATATCCCGGTAAGTCGGATCATCTACAGACGACGAAAGAGAGGCCATCTTTCCGCTGGGACCGACAACCCCTGCAACAAAGAGAGCTTTGTAAGGGTTCTC
>JBAYOE010000173.1:0-3555 GCA_041678405.1 Sphaerochaetaceae bacterium
AACTTTTCAGCCTTACGTTTAGAGATAATTAAAACGTTTATTGTTCCAGGAATAAGTGTTGCCGCTCTAGTGATGATTGAGAGCCTGCTCAGCGGGGCAGCCGGAAGCAAAATGACAAAAGAGCGTTTTAACGGAGACCGCCAGCTGGTGGCCCAAGGAATCGGCAACATAATTCTCCCCTTTGTGGGCGGTGTTCCTGCTGCAGCGGCAATTGCCAGATCCAGCGTTGCCATAAAATCAGGTTCAAAAACCCGAATCACCGGTGTTGTTCATTCTTTGGCACTCCTTGCTTCAATGTTTCTGCTGAGTCCGATGATGGGAAGGATTCCTCTTTCTGCTCTAGCCGGTGTGTTAATGGTAACGGCTTGGCGAATGAACGATTGGGAAAGCGCAGTCAGTTTCTTTAAAAATCGTTTCAAAGGACCGATAGGAAAATATATTGTTACAATGATTGCCACAGTTGTTTTTGATTTAACCGCAGCCATTTTAATCGGAATTGCCCTCTCAATGGTCATCTTTGTTGTTACATCAAGTTCTATTGAGATAACGGTCGCAAATATTGACCAAAGGCATGAGAGTGGAAAAAATATTACCGAGAAGATGTCTAAAGTTAAATTGGTTTATGTTACCGGACAACTTTTTTTCGGTTCTCAGGACCAACTGCTTACCACCATTGAAAGCATAGAAGGTGCCGAGGTTATAATCTTGTCGGTAAGGGGGGTCCCTTCTATCGATCACAGTGCTATGCTTGTATTGGAGAACCTTTACCGAGACCTTTCAAAAAAAGGGGTAAAGCTTCTTTTCAGCGGATTACAACCAATGGTAAAAAGCAGATTTTACCGAGCAGGGTTTGATAAAGTTGTCGGTGAAAATGCAATTTTTAACAACGCCGTAGAGGCAATTGACTCTTTAGTACAAGGATAGCAGCCTTGACAATACCTCTTTTTTACTGCTATCCCATAGGTGGATTGTTTGGTTCGAAAAAGGAGTTTTAATGACACCGATTGCCTTGCCTCCCCTCACAAAAGATCTGTCGAGAGTCCTTATTGATGCGGATACTATTGCCAGAAGAGTAAATGAATTGGCCTTAGCCATTGATAGAGATTATAGAGAGAGTAAAGAGAACCTGATCTTAGTCGGAGTTCTTAAAGGTTCTTTTATTTTTTTGGCCGATTTAAGCCGCAAATTAAATGTTAAACACTCAATCGATTTCATCTCTCTTTCAAGTTACCCCGACTCATCCGAAATTACGGGAAATGTCAGAATGATTATGGATACAAGGGAAAACCTCGAAAACAAACATGTCTTAATAGTCGAAGATATCCTCGACAGCGGTTTTACCCTCGATTATTTAAGTCGCAATTTTGAGGCCCGTAATCCGGCCTCTTTAAAAACAGTCGTCCTTCTCGATAAACCCCAAAGGCGCAAAATTCCCTTCAAGCCCGATTATATCGGATTTGAAATTCCGGATGTCTGGGTTGTCGGTTACGGGTTGGATTATGCAGAGAAGTATCGCACCCTCCCCTACATTGCCCAGATGAATCCCGTCGACTGTTAGGAAGAGTCAGATGGATAAATACCACTATGTAGATTACTCAACTATCCACAAACATGTGAAATTTTTAGCCGAGTGTGTCAAAGAGGCAAATTATAAAAGTGATTTAATAGTGGCAATCGGTTCGGGAGGTTTTATTCCTGCCCGAATCTTAAAAACCTTTTTGGACTTACCGATACTGGCTGTGGGTATCTCTTACTATGCCCTTAATAATAAACCGCTTAACTTTCCCCAGAAAATTCAGTGGATTGATGAGGCGCAACAGCAACTCAACAAAAAAAGGATCCTCTTAATTGATGAGGTTGATGATACAAGGACAACTCTTTTATACTGCATAGAGGAGCTTTTAAAATACAATCCGTCTGAGATTGCAGTTTTAGTCTTACACAACAAAAGAAAAAAGAAGGCAGGAGAGTTTCCACCTGAGGTATCCCACTACTTTGTTGCTCAGGAAATTGAAGACCTGTGGATAAAATACCCTTGGGATGCTTTGGATATCGAGCTACACAATAAAAAATGCAAGGAGTCAAAAGAATGAGTGTAACAGCAATAGTCGGTTCCCAGTGGGGAGATGAGGGCAAAGGGCGCATTGTCGATTATTTGGCTCAGTCTTCGGATGTTGTTATTCGCTTTCAGGGGGGCGACAACGCCGGTCATACAATCATAAACGATAAGGGGAAATTTGCCCTTCACATAATTCCATCGGGCATCTTCAACCCTAAGACCACCTGCTTAATCGGAGCCGGAACCGTTGTAAACTTTGAGACTCTGGAGAGTGAATTAAAAACAATTACTTCTAAGGATGTAGTAGTCAACAACCTTTTTGTCGATCGGAGAGCCCATGTTATTTTTCCGTTTCACTGTATGCTAGACGGAGCCGAAGAAGATTTTAAAAAAGGAAAATGGGCTGTGGGTACGACAAAAAGGGGAATTGGACCCTGTTACAGTGACAAAGCATCAAGAGTCGGAATCAGAGCTCAGGAGATTCTTAATCCCGAAAGACTTAAAGAGCGCTTAGAGATGTTGATTCCCCAAAAAAATAGGCAGCTGGCCTACTATGGGTTACCTGAAATTAAGTTACAGGAGATGTTGGATTTAGGTGCAAAATGGAGAACTCTCTTTGGTTCAATAATTGTTGATACAGTCCCGATAATTAAAGAAGCAGTAAAAACGGGAAAAGATATCCTTTTAGAGGGTCAGTTGGGGATAATGAGAGACCTTGATTGGGGAATTTATCCCTACACGACAAGCAGTAACCCCTCTGCCGGCGGAGCCTGCAGCGGTTCGGGTATCAGTCCCCGTTATATCGATGAGATTGTCGGTGTCATAAAAGTCTATTCGACAAGTGTCGGCGGAGGTCCTTTTCCCACTGAACTTTTTGACGAAGACGGAAAAAAGTTACAGGAAATCGGAAAAGAATTCGGTGCAACAACAGGGCGTCCGAGAAGATGCGGCTGGCTCGATATAGTTGCCTCCTCATACTCATGTTGGGTTAACGGTCTGAGTTCTCTGGCTGTCACAAAGCTTGATGTTCTTGATACTTTTAAGACAATTAAAATTTGTACCGCTTATGAAATAGAGGGAAAAATTGTTACCGATTTACCAGACACCGATGCTCAGGAGAATGCCAGACCGATTTATGAGGAGATAGAGGGGTGGCTTTGCGACACTTCAAATTGCCGCCAATGGGATGACTTACCCCCAAAAGCCCAATATTTTATCACCAGAATCTCTGACTTATTAGAGACTCCCATAAAATTCATAAGTGTCGGTCCAGAAAGAGACCAAATAATTATCTTATAAGGGGATTTTCATGGCTACCGCTTTTGACCATAATCAGTTTATAAGTCCATTTACTTGGCGCTACGGCTCTAAAGAGATGCGTTTTATCTTTTCCGAAGTCCATAAACGCACACTGTTGAGAAAAATCTGGGTAGCTTTAGCCAAAGCACAACAGAAAGCAAACCTTGTAACAGAAGAACAGGTTGCCGATTTAATTA
>JBAYOE010000174.1:0-3517 GCA_041678405.1 Sphaerochaetaceae bacterium
ATAGAAGAAAAAAACTTAAAGATCCCCACACAATTTCACCTAACAGCTATGAAAATACTATCGATAAGGTAGATACAGAACTTTCTACTACTGATATAAAAATTTATCGATTAAATTATGCCAATGAAGAAGTCAGTCTGCCTTTTAATAATGAGTCGCTGGGAACAAAGAAATTAGCCCCACTTTTAGCTCTAATACTTTATGTTTTAGATAATGGGTTAGTTCTGGTTATAGATGAAATAGGAAATTCTATTCACTCGTTACTGCTAGCAGAAATGATTAGGCTTTTTAAAGATAAACGCTACAATAAAAGTAATGCCCAACTTATTTTTACTACACACAATACCGATGTAATGGATCATGAATTAATGAGGATTTCTGAAATTGGTATAATTAATAAAACCTTAAAAAAAGGAACAACAATAGTAAGAGTTTCAGATTTTGATGGAATTAGAAATGTTACACGCTTCCGGAAACAATATTTAGATGGTCGATTTTCCGGAATTCCATTTCCATATATTTAGTTTGAAGGATAAGATGGCAAATCTAAACCAAATAATAATAATTGTTTGTGAGGGAGTATCGGAAAAGGCTTATATTCAAGAATTGAACCGTATTTTTAAAGAAAAGGAATATAATTTCAAATTAGTTTCAAAAATTAGTGAAGGAGGTCAATATCAAACAGTCATAAATAAATTTAAATCTGTACGAACAATAAATCCAAAGGATAAGATTTATATTTGGGTCGATTATGATTTATATAAACGAAACGACCAAGGCTGCTTTGATAAATACCGAGATAAACCGAAAGACATACCAGATTTTCTTTTTTCAAAAATGAACTTTGAAGATGTTCTTATATTACATTCTGAAAAAATCATTTTAGATAACTGGCTTAAACAATGCTACAAAAGGAATCATTTTGAAAGGCCATTGCAGTCTGCTGAATTTGAGCCATTATTTAACAGGTTTTGTGAAAAGTATTTTAACATAAGTTATCGTAAAGGGGAAATTCCCTTTGAAATGGATGAAGAAAAACTTCTAACTATTTTTAATAATATAAAAACCAAAGCTGTTCCGATTGACAGCGATTTTCATAAAATGTTGTTAGAATACCTTCCACTGGACTTCTAATTGTAACCTAAAGTTTTTGATTAAATTATAAAGATGCTATCTTTGTCTATCGGAAAATCCTATTTAATTACTCTAATGCGTGGGCTTTCTGATAAATCTCATCAATCTCGTTTTTCTTGAAACTTTTTTTCATGACAAAGGTAATAATTAAAATCACCGGAATATTCATCGCTAGCCTTGTCAATCCAAACTTTGCACCCAAAGAACCCAACTCAAAAAGAACCATCGGTATTTTAGTTGTCGACCACGCTCCGATTAAGATTAGAATGTTGGTAAATTTGACATCTTTGCGCATGAATGCAGCGGCAATCGGAAATACTACATAAAGGGGTCCGGCAGCAGCTGAACCAATTACAAATGCTAAAAGTGCACCGACAATCCCAGAGTTCTCTCCCATGTACTTAACCATTGTCTCTCTCGGCACCCAAACATCCAGCAACCCTAAAAGGATGAAAACAGGAGGCAATATTAAAAGCATCTCTTTGGCACTGTTAGTAATAGTGACAACAGCTTTCACTCCCCTCTCTTTTTCAATAAAAAGGAGAACTATAATTAAAAGGGCAGAGACCAAAAACAGACTATATTTTTTTAAAAATTTCATAGTATTTTCCTAAACCATCACAAGCTTCATTATAAAAGCAACTAAAAATGCCAATACGAATGCTAAGAGGTTTCTTATTATTGTAAATTTTCTCCCGAAGAATTTTATTTCAAGCGGAAACGTTAAAACCCCAACCATAGTGAGAGTCGAGACAAATGCACTTAACTGCATGTACCCTGCCCCGTTATGAAGCAGTATTGCGGCTAAAGGAAATGCCACAAAAGCCGGAATTAATGTAATAGAGCCAATAATGGCCGCCAAAACCACCCCATACCATCCAGATGACTGACCGATGATTTTGCTGATTACCTCTGGGCTTAAAAATGCCAGAATCAAACCAATAGAAGCAATCATGCCAAGCATTTGAGGCAGGATATTTTCAAAAGATTTCCAGGCTTTTTTAAGTGCAAGTTTAGTCTTATCCCGATCTTTAAAGAGAGAGATAATTAAAAGAATAATAGCAATCGAATAGAAAATTATATTTTGCACCTTAATCTCCTGGCACAATTATAGTCAAACAGAGATGATAAAAAAGTGATAAAATCACATAAGAGAATTCTTACGGGACAAATGTTATTGCAGCACCTACGCTAAAGGCCCGTCTTTTTGCATCAAAGATATCAATCAGGCGCAAATCAGTGGCAAAGTATGTTCCCCTCATAAATTGCAACGGCAACAATCTCAGACCTAAGTTCAACATTCCCCGATTTTCAGCATCACCTCCGCTGGGAGAGTTACTGTATGAAACATTTCCAAAATCAATTAGAAAATCAACCTTCTCTTTAAATACCTTGGGAAAGAAGGGAGCCTGAAAACCCATACCAAAATCGATATCGCTGTTAATGCTGTTTTTGTCGATTGAGTATCCCAACATAACGGTGGTCTTACTTGGCAGTGTTATAAAAGTAGAACTGAACGTTGCTGCCACATATATTTTACCTCCGACATACAAATCCCCCTTCATATCCAATAGTTGTCCGTTTAATCCCAGAGCAACACTGGTCTCCCCTTTATGGAGAAACCTCCACTTTGCATTGACAAGCAAATCGGCATCATCGGTAATATCAACTGCGGCACTTGCTTCAAAATTATTGGCAAATCCAAATTGGATATAAGGGATATGGGCAAATCCGGAAGGAAGGGTAAAAATTGCCGAATACCCTGTGGTAATTGAGGTATCTTTTCCGCTGGCAGCAGGAAGTGCACTGGGGACAACCACATACCCATTTATCCCACTTAAAGTTGTATTTGACTCAAATCCAGCTCCAAACAGATTAAAACTGACTATTACCAACAAAATTAAAATAAATGTGTACGGTTTTTTCATAACAACCTCCTTTAGACTCTCTCAGAATAACAATATAACAATTTAGTGGCAATTCAAATCTAAATTGTTGAACTATATTGACTTTTTAGCTATATTTCAAAAGTTAGCCTTTGCTAATATATTACTTTTGGTAGGAGTTACTGTATGGCAGTATCACGAGTTCCTGTTTATAAACGGTGCAACTATTTAAATATAAACCCTCTTATTCTGGGTTATGCTGGGCGTCCTTCAAACAGGAGAAAAAATATCAGAACAAAAAAAACAAGCGAATATGCTCAACAACTTAAAGAGAAACAAAAGTTAAAATTTATCTACGGGGTTTTGGAAAAACAGTTTCGCCTGATTTATAAAAGAGCCGAAACTCTCAGCGGAGTAACCGGGTCAAACCTTTTACAACTGCTTGAGTTAAGATTTGACAACGTTGTTTACAGATTGGGATTTGCCAAGACCCGTTC
>JBAYOE010000175.1:0-3512 GCA_041678405.1 Sphaerochaetaceae bacterium
ATTTGATTGATTTGGGAGCTGCTCATTGTTCCTTTAAAAGAGTCGACGATCGTAATAACTTTTTTCACTTCCAACTCCTTTATAAAACAATGGTACTGAGACTTACTGCAATTATAACAGCACAGATATTACTGGTTAAATTTACCATGTCGTTATCAAAAAAGGGGATCCCTCTGTACAGACGTAATTTTTTACCTTCCACAACCTCTTTCTCAAAGACCTTATTACTCTCTTTATCGTAGTAGTGGGCTTGGATTGTGGCTCCCAGCAGACTGTCAATCAGAGAGCCGCTGAAACCTGAAAGGGCAATTATTGAGGCTAAAAACAGAAATTCCCGGCCCCCCAAAAACCCAAACGTCGCATACCAAAAGAGGCCAATCAATGAAGATCCCAAAAGACTGCTGAAAAGACCCAAAGGGGTAATTCCGCCGCTTTGTCCTTTCTCTACCCTCTTAAAAGTATAGATAGAAACAGGTGGTATTTTGGAAAGGAGTCCCGCTTCCGTTGCCCAAGTATCGGCAGTTGCCGCAGCTACGGAAGAACCAAACATCACCAGAGCAATAATTTCATTACTATAGCCGTAGTAGAGGGCACTGAAAGCACCAACTATCCCATTGGCTAAAACCTGGGTCCAACCTCTTTTCTCGACTTCACCCTTTTTCTCAGAAGAGTTGATCTTTCCCAGAACAGTCGAAGTTCCCAAAAACAGTAAAAGGAGAAACCAACCCCCCAAACCAAGGTAGTTGTAAACTAAAAATCCTATAACAAAGGCAACAAGTGCACCAAAACCAGTCAAAAGTTTAAAAACCAGTGCCAAAAGAGCCGCCACCAGATTTACCGCTAATGCTAACCAAAAAATAATCAGCCTCCCATTATAAGATAAGAGAGTAATGTAACCCCTAAAGGAACTGTTAAATTGTCTAAAGCAAAGGGGGTATAAGCCTCAATTAGGGTGGCTAAAAAAGCCAATAAGAGTACCTTGAAATACCAAAAGGGAGAACTTAAGCCCACAACTTTATAGCCAAAACTCAATCCAATAATAGCTATTAAAGTCGTTACAAACATCACCGTAGAGCCCAAAGCACTTTTATTTATCCCAAACTTCCTTTTACCGTACTTTTTCCCAATTATCGCTGCCAACCCATCCCCATAACCTAAAGCCAACCATCCAATCCCGCAATGATACAGACTGACAATATTCGAATAGGAGAGAAAAACTAAAATAATAAGTGATATAGGGTAGTAGATTAATCCTAAGTCTCTTTTTTTATCACTTATGTTAAAATAGAGGGTTAAATTTGTAACGACAAAGAGGGAATTCACAATAACAAATAAAATCGGCCCCAAAAGAGCCATCCAAATATTGTCAAAAGCGGCAATTAAAATAAACCACCAATTGGAGACTCCGATATGGATAAACTTCCTAATAGTCTCAGCGGAGAAACACTTTGCCCTATAAAACGTGTAGCTGAGAGTTAAAACCAGAGCAATAAATAAAAAAGAGAAGCCCAGTGGAGCAATACTCATTACTTCAATATAAGTAAAGGAGAGCTAATTTTCAAGATATTGACATCTCTTAAGTGCTCGTGTTATCGTGAGCTGCTTTCGTTTTTGAGTTGCAGCTGTTTCTTTTAATCTTTTTTTTCGAGTCGTTTTGCCCGTATTCCAGCAACCGATTAAATTGACTCAAGCTTGCCGCCAAATGGAGCAATTATAAAAAACCAGATTAATCTGGAAAGGATGCTTTATGGCAAAAAAAATTTATGTCGGTAACATGAGTTACACCACTACCGAAGATGAGCTTCGGGAACTGTTCGCCCAGTACGGAACCGTATTGAGTGCAAACATTATCATTGACCGTGAGACTCGCCGCCCTAAAGGGTTTGGCTTTGTGGAAATGGACGATGACTCTGCTGCAGAAGCTGCAATTTCTCAGCTAGATGGAAAAGAGTTTGGCGGACGTAACCTTCGTGTAAACGAAGCAATTGCAAAAAGTCGCCCCTCAAGAAATTATAACTAATACTGTTTTTCGGTTTTGGTTAAGGGACTGCAACATAACGCAGTCCTTTTTTTTGCTACCAAGCCCCCCCGCCTCCGCCGCCAAAACCTCCTCCCCCAAAAGAGGCTCCGCTGAAACTGACTGAATGGCCCCCTTTACTGGAAAGTCCTGATACCGAGACAATTGAACTGTTGGTGCGACTAAGCAGAGAACTTAAAACCAAAGCATTCCAAGTGGCACTCTCTGTTTGATACCAGTTTGGTTTTTGCAGTGTTATAGATTCAAACTTCTTTGACCACTTTTTTTCCAATCCCAAAACAATTGCAAAACTGATCAGCTTGTAATAGAAAGAAGGATTTTCTGCACTCATTCTCTTAATCTGATCCAACTCGACTTTGAGAATAAAATCTCTGAGACCTAAAACTTTTTCCAGTTTCTCTTGCCCATAAGAAGACCTTCTGGTTGTTATTGTTGCAAAGAGGGCTAAAACGAAGTTTGTGAAAGCTGCCAAAACAGCGGCAAATACCCCCTGATAAATACCGTCAACAAAGACAAAAGAGGCGACAAGCAATAATGATAAAGAAATTATAACACTCACCAAAAGAACAACAAACAGAACGGTTTTCTTAAAAGGAGCCGATTTATACCACAACCTATCTATCAAGTTCATTAAAACCAAGAAAACTGTAGCCGATAATCCAGCAATGAAAAAAAGGATAACACTAAAGACATCCAGATTGTTTGCAGTCAATAAAAGGGCATACATACAGGAGCTTATAAGAGTGCTTGCAGTTATAAGTGCAGCAGCTTTCCTACTTTTTTCATCGACAAGGGCGTTTTTATTGCGGTAGCGATTCTCTACTTTATTTTTAACTTTCTGAAATATTTTGGAGAAGTTTCCCTCCAAATCTTTTATTCGTACAACAGGACCTTTGCCCAAAGCAAACAGTCCGTCATAAAGGACCCTCTCAGCTTCATTAGAGGTTGTTAATTCTCTCCCTTTTATTAGTGAAAGTTCTTTTTTATTTTCAACTATTGTAAGATTGCCTCTGTCGGCCCAATAAAAAATCATCGCAGTCACATCTTGAGGGTCTACCGATTTGTCAATAATGTAGCCGACATCCAAAGGGGTTGTTCCTTCGGGAGGCTCAAATTGGGGGACAACTATTAAATCGTCATCTCTGCCAACTTTCATCCACTGGAAAAAGGCCAATCCCATTAAGATAAATGAGATTACCAGAGCAGGAAACCTCAAAACGGTTTGCCAATCAATGCGACTTTTAAAATAGGAGGGCTCTAAATCTATTTTGACGGTTACTCCTTCCCCTTTTTTTAAATTATGGGCAAAACCCTCTATCGAACGCTGCTCTTCATTTAAAGTCCAATCAATCCCCTCATTTTCTTTTTCTCCTCTGAAAAATGTAACTGCCTTAGGCGAAACTTCTTTGGGCAAATTGATTCTAAAAGAGAATTGGTTAATGGGAGTCTCCCAATCATCCCCTAAAAGGTTGAA
>JBAYOE010000176.1:0-3508 GCA_041678405.1 Sphaerochaetaceae bacterium
AGGATAGCCCGCAGTGACCGCCCCGGTCCGGTTTTGGTTGATGTTCCAAAAGATGTGACTGCGGCGTTTACCGAGTACAAACCCGTAGAGATAGAATTTGGTACTCCGAATGAGAACATAAAAATAACGGCTTTAGAGAAAACTGTCAAAATGATTAAAGCTTCCTCCAAGCCCTTGTTGTTTGCCGGAGGCGGGATAGTGATTTCAAAAGCTCAGCAAGAATTAGCTGCTTTTATTGAAAAAATAGATTGTCCCGTTGGGGCATCGTTGATGGGAATCGGTTCTTTGGATACCGAGGATCCCCGCTATACGGGGATGATAGGGATGCATGGAACAAAAGTCTCAAATGTTGCGGTAAACAATTGTGATTTATTAATAGTTGTGGGTGCCCGTTTCAGTGACCGGGTTATAAGCAAAGCCAGTACCTTTGCCCGAAAAGCCAAGATTGTCCATATCGATATCGACCCGGCTGAGATTAATAAAAATATAGCAACAACGCACCATGTCATAGGAGACGTCAAAGTTGTTCTTAGAAAACTTATCGAAGCCTTTGACGTAAACTTGGTTCATAAATCATGGATGGATCAGATAGCAAAATGGAAAAATGAATATCCTCTTAAAATATCGGGTGAAACAAGAAGACCGGCAGAGATACTCAAAGCACTTTCGAGCGTTATGCCTGAAGATGCAATCGTAGCTACCGAAGTCGGGCAACATCAGATGTGGGCTGCTCAGTTTTTCAGACACAACCCGAATAAAAAGTTTTTGACCTCAGGGGGGTTGGGGACAATGGGTTACGGGACGGGCAGTTCCATTGGAGCTCAGGTTGGAAACCCGACAAAAAGGGTTGTAAACGTTGCAGGAGACGGCTCTTTTAGGATGAACTGCAACGAATTGGCAACAATTTCTCGCTATAGGATTCCTGTCGTCATCTTAATAATGAACAACAAAACATTGGGAATGGTTCGCCAGTGGCAGACACTTTTTTACGACCAACGTTACAGCCAAACAACTTTGGATACTCCTATAAACTGGATTGCTTTAGCTGAGGCATTCGGTGTCAAGGGAATGCATTTGAGATTGGACGATGACCCCTATGCAATTTTGAGTTCGGCTTTTGAGCTGAACGAGCCGGTTGTGATTGATTGTGAGATAGCTTTAGATAACAAAGTCTATCCTATGGTAGCACCCGGTTCATCAATAGATGAGATGATTGAAGAAGAACAACTGTAACCGATGATTAGGGGGCGATAATTAACCCCCTGATTTTTTGCTTCTGCTTTTGGGCTCTTTTCTAGGGTACTTTTTTTCGGCATAGAGCACTATATCTGAAACTTTAATATTAAGGGCACGTGCTATCTTCTCCATCGTCTCAACACGGGGAACACATTTGCCTGATTCTATAAAATAGAGTTGGCTTCTGGATATCCCAGTCAGTGCTATTAATTTATCTTGGGAGTGTCCGGCATCTACTCTTAAATCTCTGATTGCTTTTCCTATATCCATGTTATAACAATAAGTAGTATTTATAATAAAGTAAAGAGTCATTTATAATAAAGGGATAATAGTTACCCTTTGTTGTAAATTTAACTGTTTTTATTGAAAAGAATTATTCTAAAAAAGGAGTAGATTTAAATTACCCCTTCTTCCCAATAGAACCAGAGATAAAAGAGCATACATGTTGTCCGTTTTTAACCAGCATATCTCCTATAAATCCCTTTTTTCTCCTTCGATTAAAGCCGGTTGTCAAAACTATAGGTTCTTTCTCTTTTAATGTTATTTTTATATAGGACTTTTCATAAAATCTGTTGTTTTCAGGGGTATCAAAGAAAAATTCACACTTTTCATATTCCCTAAAGTGGAAATGGAACAATTGGTCTATGTAACTGATTATTATTAGTTTTTTCTTTTTTGATACACCTATGAGAATCCCATCTTTGGTGTCCGTCACCGAGAAATTTCTATTGTCGATTTCGCACTCCAGTTCTTTTGCATACTCATCAAGTCTGCTTAAATGGAGTTCGTAAAGGTCGTGGTGCTGACTTGCAACTGCTTTTTTGTTGTACACGACATTCCTAACGAGAAACAGAGCCAAAAAAGCAAAAATTATAAAAAGAAAATTTGTCATACTTTAATCTACCATCCTCTCTAAAAATTTTAACATATCTATCGCTTTTGGGGGACAGCCTGCCACGGTATGACTGAAGCCGTTGGTACAGTTTCCGACGCCTAAGCCACAGGCAATACTTCCTTTAAAACCTTGTCCGATATTAACAACTCGCCTAAGATCGCTAAGGAGATTTTTTTCTTCCAAGCGGGCTAAGGCATGAATTAAGTTACCATAACATGCACTGCAGGCCGAATCGGATTTGACATGTTTTTCCAATGATTTAATTCTTTGACTTGGTTTAAAGGTTGAGTTTGTGGCATCTTGGTTAAGCTCTACGATTTTAGCTGTATTGAGATTAGAAGAGCCTACACCTAATGTTTCGGCGTACCCTATATAAGGAATTTCCTCTGTTTCATAACCGAGTAAAGAGCAACCGAAAGAATCGATGAGAACACTATCGAGGCCGCAAAACATCCTGTTTGTTTCAACAGGGTTACCCCCTTCTTCGAAATCTAAATCACCGTTTAGCGAATCGACAATCACTAAATCTCCCTTTCTTATCGTATTTAAAACAGCGATTGGTTTATGAAGACCCCAACTATGAAAATTCCTCTTGCTTCTATCGCTGATACACCCTTTTAAGTTTTTAAGAGCACACGTTATTTTTGTTTGGCAATGCCCTTTTAAAACCGGAAGGTTAATTAAAAAGTCGGCCTCTAATACTGTTTTTGAGTACTCAATATAAAACTTATCAATATTTACTGTTTCATATTCATCTTTTTTAATATCTACCAAAGAGACTTTATAATCAGAGACCAGTTTATCGTAGCGATGGACTTTAAAAGCTCTTTGGGTACTGTCTCCAATCCAAGACGATTCGGCAATACTGATATTCCTAAAACCTCTGTTATAAAAGTAATCGACAACAGCTGTAACAATCTCAGGGTGGGTAGTGGCACCGGTATCGGCACTTTGCGCAACAACTAAGTTGGGTTTTAAAACTATATGGGCATCTCTATTTAAACCAGCATCACACTGACTATACGCTAACAATGACTTAGTCATCTCAAAGCCATCGCTACCGTATAATAATGCAATCTCATTTATGTCCATAAAATCTCCAGCCGAAGTTCTTTACTGTCTCCTTAAAAACTAAAACCCAAAAAATAAAAAATTAATGTAATTAAACCTGAGCCAACAATTACAAGGATGGGGTTAATCCTCTTTCTTCTGAGAACTATAAAACCAATTACAAATAATATTACCGCGTAAAATGAGATATCAGCCAAAGATTGGGCAGTTTTTTCGGAACCAAACAGAGTCAAAAAGAGAATCGACAACCCGGCTGACGCAATTAAGGCAACAACAGCCGGTCTTAATCCATGAAGAATCCCGTCC
>JBAYOE010000177.1:0-3485 GCA_041678405.1 Sphaerochaetaceae bacterium
AAAATTTCTCTATGAATTTAATTTGCCAAGCATTGCGGCTTTGCCAAAACTCAGTGATATCGACAAAGAACGTTTTGCCAGCCTTGAGGATGTAGATGAGTAGCAATCAAGGAATAAGAATTAACAGTTATCTGGCTAAAAGCGGCTACGGGTCCCGTCGCTCTGTTGAACTTTTAATAGAGCAGAGAAGGGTTAAAATAAACAAAGAAACAGTAATTAACTATTCAACTTCTGTTTTTGACGGTGATGATGTTTTTGTTGATGACGTTTTGGTTAAACCTCTGAATAAGATGCTCTATTACGCTTTAAACAAACCCTCCGGTTATGTTTGTTCGAATTACGACCCCAACGAAACTTTGTTTGCCCGAGATTTACTGAATGTTGAAGAGGCAAAATACCTTTTTCATGTCGGAAGGTTAGACAGAGAATCAACCGGGTTGATTATTTACACAAACGACGGTGATTTTGCCAATCTCGTTATGCATCCGTCAAATAATATTGAAAAAGAGTATCTTGTAGAAACTAAAGAGTATATCGATATAAACAATTTGAAAGAGGCTATCAAAGGACTGAAGATTTCGAAAAAAGAGTCACTATATAAGATAAAGAGGTTCTCTTTGATAACAAAGCAAAGAGTTTTCATAACCCTTACCGAAGGTAAGAACAGAGAGATAAGAAAGATATTCTCACACTTTGGTTATAATATTGTCAGCCTAAAGAGATTAAGAATCGGTCCTATTTTACTGGGTGATTTAAAAGAGGGACGCTACAAAGGAATTACAAAAAATCAAATAGATGCACTGTTAAGAGGTAAGAATAAATGAGTAATGAACAATTGGCAAAAATAAAAGGTTTTGTTGTTGCGATTGACGGACCTGCAGGTGTTGGCAAAAGCAGCATTGCCAGTATGGTTGCAAAGCGGTTGGGATTTTATTTTCTGAATTCAGGAAACTTCTATAGAGCAATCACATTGGCGGTATTGGAAAACAACATTGATTGGCAAGATGAACAAAAGGTTCTTGAATTGGCCAAAACCCTCTCATTGCAAATTGTAAGTGAAAAAATGCATTTAAATGGGGTAGAGGTCGACCATCTTCTGCACAGCGACGAAATAAATGAAATTGTTGCACAACTTTCGGCAATTGTTGATTTACGCCATCTTGTAAACGATGTTCTCAGAAATATTGCTAAAAACGGCTTAAATATTGTCTGTGAAGGCCGAGATATTACAACAAAAGTTTTTCCAAATGCCCAATGCAAATTTTTCCTTGATGCTTCAGTTGAAGTCAGAGCAAGAAGACGATATGAACAAATGCCGACAGAATTGAGCTTTGATGAACTCTTAAAGAGTGTCACCAATAGGGATAAAATTGATAAAAACAAGCCTTTCGGTGCTTTAAAGATAGCCGCCGATGCGACTTATATTGATACCTCGTACTTGACCATAGATGAAGTTTATGACAAAGTGTTACGAGTTGTATTCGCCCGAATCGAGGACGAAAATAAGGGTCAGGAGAAGGAAGTGGAAGATATCAAGGAAGTTGTTCAAACACAAGAAGAACCTCAGCAAGCAGCTGGCATGCAACATTTGCTGCAGGAAGAATACTTAAAATCTCTTGATGAAATTGAAGACGGTCAGCTCGTTACCGGTACTGTTGTTCAGCTCAACAACGAGCAAGTATTTGTGGATGTGGGTTATAAATCGGAAGGGCGTGTAGCCATTGAAGAGTTTGCCTCTGTTCCTGCCGTCGGCGACGAAGTCAAGGTTATGATAGTCAATAAAGAGGGAAAAGGGGGGCAAATAATTGTCTCTAAAAAGCGGGCTGATGTAAAAGAACAAACAGAAGTTCTTAAAGATGCTGCTGAAAAACGCTCTCCTGTTTTAGGAAAGTTTGTGAAGGTGATTAAGGGGGGATTTGAAGTCGACTTAGGAGCCGATTTCTTGGGATTTTGCCCTCTTTCAAAAGCAGACGTAATCAGAGTTGAAAACCCCGAATCTTTAATCGGTATTTCCGATTATTTCATTATCGACAAATTTCATACAGGTATGAAGCTAAAGAGCGTTGTCTCCAGGCGTGAGTACTTGGAGAAAAAGATAAAAGAGAATAAAGAGAAATTTTTCTCTACCGTCAAAATTGGTGATGTTGTCGAAGGAACCGTAAAAAGTTTCACAAGTTTCGGTGCATTTATTGATTTGGGCGGTTTTGACGGATTGCTTCATATCAACGATATGAGTTGGGGGCATGTTACAAAACCAAAAGAGTTTGTTAAGAAAGGACAGCAGATACAGTTGCGTCTTATTAACATTGACCCGGTAAGTCAAAAAATAAATCTCTCGTTGAAACACATGCAAGAAGATCCGTGGACATCATTTGAAGAGCGCTTTAATGTTGATGATGTTGTAAAAGCTCCTGTGACAAAGATTACCAGTTTTGGAGCATTCATTGAAATTGAACCGGGGATTGAGGGCCTTGCTCATATATCAGAACTCTCTTGGACAAAAAGAATCAACAACCCAAAAGAAATTCTCTCTATAGGGGATGTGGTTGAAGCTAAGATACTCGGTTATGATTTAGATAAAAAAAGAGTAAGTTTAGGGTTAAAACAGTTAGAGGAGAATCCTTGGGATACCATCGGTGAAAGATATCCGCAAGGAATGACTTTGACAAAACCTGTTGTTAAAGTAACAAACAGCGGTGCTTTTATCTCATTGGAAGAGGGTATTGACGGATTTTTACATATCGATGATATCTCTTGGACTAAAAAAATAAGACACATGAGTGATTTCTGCAAAGAGGGTGATGTCATTGATGTACTTGTTACCAGAGTTGATCCTCAAACCAGACATATAAGACTTGGGGTAAAACAACTTGAGGGAAACCCATGGCAGAAACTGCGCCAAGACTATCCTAAAGGATCAATCATCAGCGGTGAAATCAGCAATGTAACCGACTTTGGTGTTTTCGTTAGAGTTATGGGTGATATTGAAGGTTTGATTTCTAAATTCAACCTAGTCGGACCCGATGAGCAATTCAAAGACTCTGTTTTAGAGAAATTTAAAGTTGGAGAGCCCATTTCTGCTGCAGTTATGGAGATCAATCCATCTTCACAAAAATTGAGCCTCTCAATTAAAGAGATGATTCGAAAATCGCAACAATCTGAGATATCGAAATATATTCATGATGATGAAGGTGATACCTTTACATTTGGTGATTTAGTTAAGTCTCGTGAAAATGGCCAACAGTAGGTAGGTTTCTAATATGGCTAAAACTGATGAGACACCAAAAGTAAGTAAATTTGAGAGAAATATTGCCAATTTTTTAGGTTCTAAAAAGAACCTATTAATTGGCATCTCCATTGCGATTGTTGTTGTAGTAGCACTTCTTTGGTTAGGCATTTCCCTTACTGAGAAAAAAGCGACTGCAAACCAAGTTAAAATTGACAACTTGCAAGGATCTTTCAACGAATGGGTTGTGGAAGAAGAG
>JBAYOE010000178.1:0-3459 GCA_041678405.1 Sphaerochaetaceae bacterium
CTTGGTTACTCTGCTTTCTCCCACTTTGGGAATTATCTCTGCTGTAAATTACGGTGGAAGAAAAGGTAAATTAGCTTCTGCTGTTAAACCCTTCACTAACGGCAAATATTATCTTTATTACAATAACATCCGTAAAGAGTATTCAATCAGGGATGCCCAAATCAGCAGTTACGGAGATTTTATCAGTTGTGACATATTGAATTTATATGTGGCACTGCCTATGGTTGAATTAGCTATGAGAGTAGAGGGGGGCGATTGGGCAAAACTCTACGCTCTTTTGAAAGAACATCTGAATCTCTTTGAGACCCAAAAGGATTCAGCCAAACGGATTTTCATCCAGTACGGATGGCGAATGATAGAACTGATGGGGCTTCAATGTGATTTATCCCAATGTCCCATCTGTTTAAAAAACTATCAGGATGATGAAACGTTGTATTTTAATTATAATATGCATACCGTCTGTTGTTTAAGTTGTTCAGACGGACAACCTAAGATTTATGAGGGGATGCTGCCTCCGGGAGCCAGGAGATATCTGAGTTTTACCGAGAAACTTAGTATCCAAGAGGCTGTTAAGATTGAGCTGAGTGCAACGGCTAGTGAACGGTTGTTTCGGTATGTGGTCAGCTATTTAACAACTATTTTAGGCTCCCCTTTAAAAAGTTTAAATAAAAGTGTCTTAGAGACAAAAGGTTTTTAATAATGAAAAAATGGCACAAAGAACCGGTAGCCGTCGATTTGCTTAGAAAGCTTAATGAGACTTACCAAGTTGATTACATAACTGCCTCAATGTTAGTCCGCAGAGAGATTACCGATGCTTCCCAAATAATGTTTGTTTTGGAATCAGATCTTTCGTATCTGCATAACCCATTTCTATTTAACGAGATGGAGATATTTATTGAGCGGATTTTGGAAGCTAAAGAGGCAAAAGAGAGAATCTGTGTTTTTGGTGATCGTGACGTTGACGGAATCACATCAACGGTGCTGTTGGTTGAAGAACTGCATAAGTTTGGATTTGAGACTTTTTGGCGCCTCCCCGAAGGAGATGAGCCTTATGGTTTAACAAAAAAAGCATTGGATGAGATCTCCTTGTCTAAAGTTAGCCTTGTTATTACCGTCGACTGCGGAATTTCAAATTTTGCAGAAATTGAGTATGCAAAAAGTTTAGGCATTGATGTTTTGATTACCGACCACCACATTGCTTCCGAAGAATTACCCGATGCAGTTGCAATAATTAATCCTAAAATAGAAGAGAGCGGTTACCCGTTTGCCCACTTAGCCGGTTGCGGTGTCGTTGCCAAATGCATTTGGGCGCTGCGGTTTTCTCAAACAGAATTTTATCAGGAGAGTTTTATACTGCTTCATGCGACTCTCGGCAGCACTAAAGTAAACAACGAAACAATAATTATAGAAGCGGTAAAAATAAAAAACCTTGTCGAGACAGAACGGATAGTTGAAGAGGTAATTCCGTTGGCTTTAGGAGTTCATCAGAGCCGAATAATTAATTTTTTAGATTGTAATCTCCCTATTTTGGCCCTAGATATTGAGATTGAAAAGAAGTTACTCAAAAGGGCCTTCGGGAAACACATCGACATTGAGTTGGGAGAATTAAGACCAAAATTGGAAGACTGTTTTCCCCATTTAAAAGAGAAAAGTCTCTTCAGTTTAAAGCAGATAAGCAAAAGCATCCGTTATAAACAAAAGCCGACTGAGTTGGATGTCCTTATCTCTCTGTTTAACTCTTTTGTTTATCGTTCGCAAAAGAATTTGTCCGTTGAATACAGGGAGATTTTGGATCTGGTGGCTTTAGGGACAATCGGTGATTTAATGCCGATGGTAGATGAAAACCGTCTTTTGGTAAAAGTGGGACTGCAGGAGGTTTCAGAGGCCAAAAGGAGAGGCCTTTTTAGTCTCTTACTAAAACAGAATCTGATTGGCAAGAAACTTTCGACAAACGATATCGGGTGGTATGTGACACCGATTATCAACTCTTCGGGGCGGATGGGTAAACCCGAAATCGGAGTAAAGTTGTTACTTGCAGTTGATGAAGCAGAAGTCGAAGGATATTCAAATCAACTGATAGAGCTGAACAAGCAACGTCAATCGGAAGGGGAAGCACTGTGGGAGAGACTTCTTCCTAAAGCCCACGCCAGCTTTGAAGACTTTGAGAAAAAGTTTCTTATTGTGAAAGATAAGAATATCAGCAGGGGATTAACTGGGGTTATGGCGGCACGTCTTCTAAGACAGTTTAATGTTCCTTCCCTTGTTGTTGCTCAAATTGAGAGTGAAAGGATAACCGGTTCTATCAGGAGTAACGATTATTTCAATGTACGCGATTTTTTATACCAGTTTGACGACCTTCTTTTGGACTATGGCGGGCACAGGTGTGCCGGCGGTTTCAGCATGGAGACCAAATACTTACAACAGTTTCTTAAAAGGGTACAACAAACTATCACCGTTTTGGAAAGTTATGAAGAACAAGAGAAGCCGATTTCAATCGATGCCGAACTGACAAGAGATTATATGCGGCCTGAGTTGATAAATATTGTAGAGATTTTTGAACCGTTTGGGGAGGGAAATCCTCCGCTCCATTTCTTAATAAAAGGGGCCAAAATTGGTGATATTCAACTTCTTAACCGTTCAAAAGGGGAGGGACCCGGCCATATAAAATTGGAAGTTGTTTTTGGCGAGCACCGCTGGCCTGCCCTTTATTGGAACGGTTCAGATGAGGTTTTAGATAACTTTGTTGTGGGAGATGAAATAAATCTAGTTTTTAGATTAGGCCGCAATTACTTCAGAAACATACACACACTGCAATTGACCATAGTTGCAATGGAGAAATATAAAACACCGATAGAGAAAATTTTACGTCTTGATACTACTTGACAAAAATACTCTATTTAGTAAAGATAAGTTTAAGTTTGTTCCCATCAAAGGGAAGGGGGTGATAACCATAGCTTACGTAAAAGTTGACGATAATGAACCTTTGGAGAAGTCGATTAAAAAGTTTAAGAGACTTGTTGAGAAGGAAGGAATTATCAGAGAGTGGAAAAAACGAGAATATTTTGAAAAACCCTCTACGATCGAAAACAGGAAGAAAAAGGCAATGCAGCGCAAACATATGAAAAAAGTGCGCAAAATCAACTCCATGAAAAATTACTAATCGCCTCTGTACATATGACGAAAAGAGTCCGTCGGCGTACAACCGGCGGTTTTTTTTTAACCAACTGACTTTGGAGGAAACAAAATGACCAAAGAAAAAAACAGTTATAAATTTGAGACACTGCAGGTTCATGCCGGACAGGAATTACCCGACAGTGCCACAGGTGCCAGGGCTGTCCCCATCTATGCAACCACCAGCTTTGTTTTTGATAACAGCGAACATGCCGGTCAGCTTTTTGATCTCAGTAAAGAGGGACATATTTACAGTAGAATAGGAAATCCTACAACCGAAGTCTTTGA
>JBAYOE010000179.1:0-3445 GCA_041678405.1 Sphaerochaetaceae bacterium
CACTCTTCTTCAGAAGAAAAAATTCTCAATGGTGGGGGTTTTTTCAGTTTGTTCATTTAGGCAACACCACTTGACGTTTTAATTTGATAAAAAGAGAGCTAATTTTAAAACTTATTTTGAAATTGGCTCTGTTATTTTAATTATGCAGAAAATACTCCGTGCGATTCAAATTGTGAAAATAGTGGAATCGATCTAAGAGAATTTTATATCCATTGTTCTATCGATATAGCTATAATCAAGAACTAGAATGAGTGCTCTCTACAGGTTTCGATAGAGTGCATACAGTAAAAAAGGCAATCTGATTGGTGACTAATTCCAAACGCTCTGTATTTGACCTTTGTTGTCAAAGAGCCACTCAATTGGTATAACATTTCCAAAAATTTTGGCCAAAAGTATTGAATAAGAAAATAGGTACTAATATACTAAATTAAGATATCGATATATTAGGAGTGATTTCATGAAGAAGTTATCTATTATTTTAATTGTTCTGACCGTTATGGTTCCCTTCTTATTTTTTGTCGGCTGCGCAAAAAAAAGTGAGACAACTGCTCTTTCTTACTCAGATGGTTTTTACTTTGCAATTGATGATGAGTATCCCTCTTCGGGATGGAAAGAGTATGTTACTCTGACTGTCAAAGATGGCAAAATAGAGAGTGCAAATTGGAACGGGATTGATAAAAACGGAAACGATAAAAAAGAGTACGACAAGGGGGGCAATTACAACATGGTTAAATTTGGTGGCGCCCAAGCCGAGTGGTACGAACAGGCTCAAAGGTTGGAAGCATTTTTGATTTCGACCCAAGATCCAAGTAAAGTTACCGATTCGGTGA
Organism: Sphaerochaetaceae bacterium; assembly: GCA_041678405.1. GTDB lineage: Bacteria > Spirochaetota > Spirochaetia > Sphaerochaetales > Sphaerochaetaceae > JBAYOE01. Next base: position 831 of record JBAYOE010000179.1, read on the forward strand.
GCGGTGTCTCAATCGGAACCGATGAGTTTGTAAAGCTTGCCGCCAAAGCTCTTAAAGCAGGGCCCCAAAAAAAGGGTAATTATACCGACGGGATCTACTACGCCATAAAAGATGATTTTGATTCAAGCGGCTGGAAAGATTACATCTCCGTCTTAATTTTAAACGGCAATATTGTAGATGTGTATTGGAGTGCATTTGACAAAAACAATAACGATAAAAAAGATTACGACAGGGGCGGCAATTACAACATGGTTAAATTTGGTGGTGCTCAAGCCGAGTGGTACGAACAGGCCCAAAGAGTTGAAAATAATCTTATAAAAACCCAAAACAGCGAAACAGTCGATGCAATCGGGGGCGTCTCTATCAGTCTCGGTGAGTTTTATGAACTCCTCAAAAAAGCTCTCGATAAATAAAAACCGAGAGTTTTGTTAACCGATTAAAGGGGTAGAGAGGTAGCGGTCTCCGCTGTCAGGCAGAAGTACCACTACTACTTTATCCCTGTTCTCTGTTCTTTGGGCTACCCTTATTGCCCCGTCCAAAGCTGCTCCGCTTGAGATTCCAACAAAAATTCCTTCGGTTTGAGCCAACTCCTTAGCCAACTCAAAAGCCCTCTGGTCTTCAACCTGAATGATTTCATCGTAAACTTTTGTATCTAAAATTTGGGGGATAAAGCCTGCACCAATTCCCTGAATTTTATGTTTTCCAGGCTCCTTACCGCTGAGCACAGGGGAGCCGACAGGTTCAACAGCAATAACTTTTATGTTGTTGTTTTTAGATTTTAGGTAAGAACCGGCTCCACTGATTGTTCCGCCGGTTCCGACACCGGAAACAAAAATGTCTACGTTATGAGAAGTGTCATTCCAAATTTCAACTCCGGTGGTCTCTTTGTGGATTTGGACATTGGCAAAGTTTGTAAATTGACTGGGAATAAAAGAGTTCTCGATTGATTCGGCTAACTCTTTTGCCTTTGCAATTGATCCGTTCATCCCTTTTGATCCTTCTGTTAAAACAACGTCAGCCCCATAAGCTCTCAAAAAGGAGCGCCTTTCGACACTCATTGTATCGGGCATTGTCAAAATAACTTTATAACCTCGGGATGCCCCGACTAAGGCTAAACCGATTCCCGTATTGCCACTGGTAGGTTCGATTATTGTAGCACCCTCTTTTAAGAGCCCTTTTTTTTCGGCATCAATAACCATCGCCAGGGCAATTCGGTCTTTTACCGACCCACCGGGGTTAAACGATTCGACTTTTACCAGCAAAGGAGTAGCCAAATTATGTTTTTCGCTGAAACGGGTGACCCTTATTAAAGGAGTTTTACCAATCAATTGGGTTATGTCCGAATAGATATTGTCCATCTTTTCCTCCTGCTATAAAGAAGCCGTCGCAAAAAACTGTGCGACGGCCTATTCTATCTGTCTTTCTTCCTATTTAATAACTTCATGCAACTCAACATCAAATATTAAGAGGGCATTGGGGGGGATTTGATCCGTACCCCACTCTCCGTAAGCCAGTGAGGGATGAACATAAAAGCGGTATTGACTCCCTTCGTTCATGAGTTTTACCCCTTCACTAAATCCACTGATAAGATTATCTAAATTAAAGATTGCGGGTTGGCCTCTCATGTAAGAGTTATCTCCCACAGAGCCATCTATAAAAGTAATCATATAATCGACTTTCACTGAATCTCCGTCTGCAGGATAAGAACCGTCACCTTGGGTTACGACTTTGTATTGTAATCCACTGGCGGTGGTAACGACTCCTTCTTTGTCTCTGTTTTCAGCTAAGAATGTTTCAGATTCTTGAAGGTTATACTCGGCAAACTCATCAAGCATAGCTTGGTATTCACTCATCATTTTATCTTGGTAAGCTCTGAAAATAGAATCAATTTCTTCATCGGTGTACGGAAGTTCTATTTTAATGAAAGCATCAACAATACCATCATTAAAGTAGTCTAGATCGAGAAACAACCCCTGGTTTTGAAGGTTGAATTGTAAAACGTAGCCATAGGCATAACTGAGTTTATCATAGAAAGTCAGCAGTGATTCAATCGGATCTCCGCTTTCATTCTCTAAGTCAGATTCTGTTTTGCTTCCATCTAAAAACTCCTGATAAGCATAGAAATAGCCTTCGATATCATACTCGTCAATTAAAGGGTCTTCGTAGTTGTAAAAATCATTTGAACCTTGAATCAGAGGCCTGTAGTTCAGCGGCAACTCTTGATCTACAATATTTGAGGCTAAAAGGTAGCCATAAACGTAACTGAACTTTTGATCTATCTGCACATCGGTAACAACCGGAGCATCGATTACGACTACTGAATCATCACCTTTAACAGGCTCGCTTATAGTGGTAACAACCGCATCACTTACTGCTGTAACATCTTTTTCTGTTACAAGCTTCTCGGTTTTTGTTCCCGCACATGAGACAATGAGGGCTAAAGCGATTAAAATCGTAGTCAGAAGTGATAACTTTTTCATTAAATTGTACTCCTTTTTTTCAACATCTAAATACTATCACCTGATAGGCTCAGATAGTCAACACTCTCGTTTTCACATTTATGTGAAGTTTATGTTAAGAGAATAGAGAAAACTTTTTAATAAAAGGGTAATTTC
>JBAYOE010000180.1:0-3414 GCA_041678405.1 Sphaerochaetaceae bacterium
CTCCGTATTTTGCTTCAACCGGATTTCCTATAATCACATTACCGCTGCGGTCCGGCCCTGGGTTGTATCTAAAGGAGATTAGTGAGGGTATTTTTACTTCACTGTTGAGTACTTCAATATGGGTAATATCGTCTAAGTTGATTATAGCGCCCATATCGTAGGCGTACTTAAACTCCTCTGTAGGGGTGTCGTTACTTGTAAACATAACATCCTCCCCCTTCAGACCGACCTCTTTAGCCATAATTAACTCGGCAAGACTACTGCAGTCGGCTCCAAAACCCTCCTCTTTCATAATCTTTAAAATTGAGGGGTTAGGCAGAGCTTTAACGGCAAAGTAGTTTTTGAAGTTTTCGACCCAACTAAAAGCCTCTTTAAACTCTCTTATATTCTCTCTTATGGCTTTCTCGTCATAGAGGTGAAAGGGCTTTGGGTAACCGCTTACCAATTTGATAAATTGGCTCTCTTCTAAAGGCAATCGTTTTTCACTCACAACTCTTTCCTTAAATAACTAAATTCTCTTTTATACTCTTAACAGCCGCCAAAATATTTTCCCGATGTCCAAAAGCACTGAAGCGGACATAATTTTGCCCCTCTGAGCCGAAACCTACTCCGGGAGTAGCTATAACCTGACACTGGTTAAGCAATTGGTCAAAGAATTGCCAAGAGTCTAAATTATTGGGAGTCTCAACCCAAAGATACGGAGCGTTATCGCCACCGAAAACTACCAGATTAAGAGTCTCAAGGGCTTCACGGATAATCCTTGCATTTTCCATATAATAGCCTATCAGCTCTTTTGCCTCGGCTAAGCCCTCGTCACTGAGAACTGCCAATGCCCCTGCCTGACTGATATTGCTTGCTCCGTTAAAGAATGTTACCTGTCTTCTGAACCAATGGCGATTTAACTCACCTTCAACCGAATTTTCAACGACAGTTTTTTTGGGAACAACAGACCACCCAACCCTCACACCGGTAAAACCTGCGAATTTACTGAAACTATTAATCTCAATCGCACACTCATATGCACCGGGAATTTCATAAATCGATTTGGGCAGATCAGCATCACTTATATACTCACTGTATGCAGCATCAAAAATTATTATTGCCCTCTGTTTTTTAGCATAATCGACATACTGCTGAAGCTGCTCTTTTGTCGCAACGGCACCTGTTGGATTGTTTGGACTGCAAAGATAGATTAAATCAACTTTCTCCTTTGGCGGTGGACTAAAGAAATTGTTCTCTTTAGTTCCGCTGAGATAGACAAACTTGGAGTACTGATTTTTCTTTTGATCGTAATCCGATGAGCGGCCGCTGACAACGTTTGTATCGACATAGACCGGATATGCAGGGTTCTGAATTGCCACGATATTGTCGGTTGCAAAGAGCGATTGGATATTTGCGGCATCGCTTTTAGCTCCATCACTGATAAAAATCTCATCAGCGGCCAAAGAGATTTCCCTTTTTTTATAAAAGTCAGAAATTGCTTCTCTTAGGGCTTTATCGCCTTGCTCATCTCCGTATCCGCTGTAAGTCTCCCTTTTTGAGAGGTCTTCAACTTTTTGGGCCATTGCCTTAATAACTGAGGGAGTCAAAGCTTCGGTAGTATTGCCGATACCCAGCCGATACAAAACTTTTTGCGGGTTTTCATTCTGATAAGCGTTGGCTCTTCTTGCAATCTCCGGAAAAAGATACCCGCCTGCTAACTTGTTAAAATTCTGGTTAATTGTTGCCATTTTTAATCCTCAGAACCATACTAGCTGTTCTTCCTTTTTACGTCTAATGGTAACAGTGTTTTTAAAATGTGTTCTCTGTGTTGTTCATTTTCAAGACTGCACATCGGAAGTCTGAACTGTTCTTGGGCCCACCCATAAGCAGCCATTGCTGTTTTAATCGGAATCGGATTAGTTTCCACAAAACAGGCACCAAAAAACGGAAGAAGGTTTTTCTCCCACTCTCTTGCAGTTGCCATATCCCCATCCAAAGCAGCATGAATCATTTTCCTCATTTGAGCCGGCAGCAGATTGGCTGCAACCGATATGACACCGTCTCCACCGGCTTCAATTAAGTCGACTGAAATGTTATCGTCGCCGCTGAGTGTACAGAAATCGTTTTGGGTTCTGTTAATGACCTCTTTCATTTGGTTTAAATCACCGCTGGCCTCTTTTACTGCGATTATATTGGGACAATCATTTGCCAATCTGATGAGAGTTTCAGTCTCTAAGTTAACGCCGGTTCTCCCTTTTATATTGTACAAAACACAAGGAATCCCAACGGAATCGGCAATCATCCTAAAATGGAGATAAAGTCCTTTTTGAGTAGGCTTATTGTAGTAAGGGTTAACAAGCAAAAGGGCATCAACACCTGCTGCTTCGGCATGCTTACTCAGCCTCACAGCTTCACTGGTGGCATTTGAACCCGTTCCCGCAATAACGGGAACCCTTTTATCAGCCAACTCTACCGTTGTTGCTATAACCCGATCATGCTCTGCGTGGCTGAGAGTGGGACTCTCTCCGGTAGTTCCGCAGGGTACCAACCCATCTATTCCTTGTCCGATTTGAAATTCAACTATATCGGCAAAAGCCTTTTCATCAAAAAGGCCATACTCGGTAAACGGGGTTATTAAAGCTGTATAAACACCTCTGAATCGTTTCATGTTACTCCTCCTGAAGCGGTTTAGAGCACAGTACCAAAAATATAACATAATGTCCATATAATAACATAAATGTTTTATTGAATAATTAATGTTTTTACTATAACATTCTAAAAAAGGGGGATTTTATGGTTCGTGTTATTATAAACGGTTGCAGCGGAAGAATGGGAAAAGTTGTCGCATCTTTAATAGGTAATAGAAAAGATATGGTTGTTGTAGCCGGTGTTGATGTAATTGAATCAACACAAAACTTTCCGCTTTACGGTTCGTTGGCAGCGGTCAAAGAAAAGGCAGATGTAATTATAGATTTCTCCAATGCCGATTCAATTGCCTCATTTTTACCTACGGCGCAGGAACGCTCGCTTGCCGTGGTAGTGGCAACCACAGCATTAGGAGAGAGAGAAGATGCCCTTTTAAAAGAGGCTTCCAAAAAGATTGCCATCTTCAAATCGGGAAACATGAGTTTGGGGATAAATTTAATGCAACAGCTGGTAGGCGGTGCTGCAAAGTTTCTCGGTTTTGGTTTTGATATCGAAATTATTGAAAAACACCATAATCAGAAGAAAGATGCCCCCAGCGGGACGGCTTTAATGTTGGCTGATTCGATAAACAACGCCCTTAATAACAGATTAAACTACGTTTGCGGACGGGAGGGAAAAGAGGCTAAAAGAGAGGTTAATGAGTTAGGAATTCACTCTGTGCGGGGGGGGACAATAGTCGGGGAACATCAGGTAATATTTGCCGGTGAGGATGAGATTATTACAATA
>JBAYOE010000181.1:0-3390 GCA_041678405.1 Sphaerochaetaceae bacterium
AAGTATCTTTAAGTATTCCGGATTAAGATTATCCTTATTGTCAAAAGGATTCATCTTGTAAAAAACTTGCCTTTCTTTTTCCTCATCGCTTAAAGGTTGTTTAGTTTCCGGATTTAATCCAAGATGAAATTTAAGGAAACTCCAATGACTTTTTTTAGGTGGATTCTGGTCAAGCAACATTAAAGGCTTTATGTCCCCATCCGGATTAAGTCGTGTCTTTAAAAGCTCGTAAGTTTCATATGATTGTTCTGATATTTCATTCAAAAGGATTGTTGACCATTCTGTACCGAGTATCTTTTCGACCCTCTCTTTGTCGTCAGTTCCCCCTATCCATAATTGAGATCCGTTTGCAAATTCATAATACCAGTCTGTCTTATTCTCTTTGTATTCGTATTCCGGAAATCGCTTAGCCAAGACATCCGGTATCGTCTGATGCCATAAGGATATTTTAGCATGATTAAAATGTTTCCTTACTGCTATATGTTTACTGCCGGGATATTTGGCACACCTTACGATAATAGCATAGATTTCAATGAACGTCTTGCCAGAGCGAGAGCCGCCTTCTAATAATACCTCAATATATCGAGTCATTAGATCAACGGCTTTTATCTGTTTGTCGGTCTTCTTAAAGTCCTTCATCCTGCCTGTCGAGATACACAACTTTTAAATTTCCAGTTAAGTCTATTTCGTGCTTTTCAGTAAATCCCCTGCGCTTTCCTTTTGTCGATAGATAATATTTAATCATCCCTTCAGAGCCTTTGTCAATAAGTTCAAGTGCTTTACTTTCCACGTTGTCAAGGACTGTTTCAAGTTCGTTATTATAGGCTTCTTTTGCTTTCTCTGATTTTTCGATGTGTGATCGTGCGGTATTCCATGCGCACCCCATGCGGTTAGCTATTGTCTTAATTATTCCGCCTGAACCTTTTATGTGTTCAATTAGTTCTTCTTCGGTTATTCGTAGCATCCAGGACTCCCAGTTTCATAATTTAAGCAATTACTTAATTACAATACTATTTTTTTTAAGAGTTTTGTTATTAAATATTCCCTCAATAACTCAAGAAATCTATTGTATTCATCATCTCCCTGTGATTGTATCTTTTGAGAATTAACAAGATCAATTATCAAATAAGTTATAAAACCATTCTCTTCCCATGTGTCAGATAATCTTTCAGCTTTTCTATATATAAGGTCTTTTCTTTTAAGATGTTGTTTCATTTCAAAATCGAGGATACCTTCTATTTTAAAATAAATTTTTTCTTTAATATACATTAAGGATTCACATTCAGGACATGTATTATTTTCAATTTCACTTATAGGTATCAAGCTACCACATGAATTACATGGAACCTCTTCAATCTTTATGACGCCGTACTGGTGTAAATCTTTAATAATTTCATAAGCCGAATCTATCGATATATCACAAAAAATGGATATAGATCGAGCATCAATTATTTTATCTTGTGGAGTCATAAAAATCAGACTATGGAGACAATCAATAGTTTTATCTGAAAGTTCAGTTCTTTCTATCAGATAGTTCATAAATTTTTTGAATGAGGGTTTCATACTGCATTTTACCTCTTTATAATTTAAGCAATTACTTAATTACAATTTAATTAAATACTAAAACTTGTCAAGCATTTTTTTATTTATACGCAAAAAAAGTGCCTACACTTGTATATAAATGTAAGCACTTTCAACTGGAGGTTTTTATGATTAGATGTATATCAAAGAGGGTTTATGTCTCGTATTTTTGAGTCAATAAAAAAACCGTCTCCGAAAAGCCACATAATATAATTTTGTTCACAAAACTTATTGGAGAGCAAATTTTTATTAAATTTCGCCTTTGCTTCATATACCATTCTTTTGTAATCTGATAGAGCGGTTGACTGTTTCATGTTCTCAATATCACCCTGCATAATCACATTTGACGTCTTAATATTTTCATACCTTGAATTTTTAATGTCATCAATATGTGATTCAAGTGTCCTTATTTTCTCAATTTCTGCTAAAGCCAAAGGATAAGTCATCACACCGCTAACTATTACAATAGTTCCAATAATACTGAAAAATATAAATAAAACAATACCCAGAAAGTCGGTATCTTCATAAGACCTCCGACCATAAGCAATTAAAAATAAACCTATTAAAGCCAATAATATCCAAATCATCGAAAAGCCTCCTCTTTCTGTTTCCTTACTCCCATATCAGGTGCAATATAAGCAACACCACCTTCAGGTGCAAGCCATACGGCATAACCACAATTTACAAGTGTAAGAATTAAGTCATCTTTGTACTCTTCCTGTCTTTCCGATTCAATCGGAATTGTTATTTCGTAACTCATAATACCCCCCGTTCAAAAGTCATCTTGCGCATAAATTAGGGTGTTTGATTTCTTTTTGTGCTATTTTCATTATATACTCCTTTTTAATACAATATACGAACTTTTCTTCAGATAATAGTTGTTATCGGCAATTAAGACCATAGCTTTACGGCAGTTTCATGTTTCGATTTTAAGTCTTTTACTTTTTTGCTCGCATAAGATAATGACATTCCGTGAGGTCGCTCTTTTGGATTGTCTTTTAAAAATTGATGATATTCTTTTGCCTCTTCGAGTTGAATGGCGAAAAAATCTAAACTTTCAGGCATTGAAAGGTCTATTTTGCTTGCCATACTTTCCCAATACGCCGTTCTTTCACGGTAGGCATCAGCTTTTTTATATGCTTCCATTGCATTACTCATTCTATTCCAGTTTCGTTCGATTAATGCACGGTGTCTTTTTTCGCTGTGGTGTCCTACTTTTATAGGCTCTCCAAGTGCTAAAAAGTCTTTACCTTCGTTGCTTTTCTCTCTCCAGTCATCGCCTTTTTTATCGGCATTGTCCGCATATCCATTTAGCTTTTCAACTTTGTTTTTTGCTCTTTCTTGGCTGTTATAGCCATCCGCACGAGTAATCGAATAGCAATACATAGGATTTTCTTTTGTTCCTGTATAGCCTACAAAATTGTGAACTATACATTCGTTTTCTTTTCCGTACTTGGTTTTAACGACAATGACATCACCTTTTTCGTGTTTTTCTTCGCATTGTGCCACAAACACATTCGGGCAATATTTTTTGTAAGTATTCATAATATCGGTATATTTCTCCATTCTTCAACCATTTATAACCTCCTTCAACTCTTTTAACCTTAAACTTTTAAACTCGATTTCGTCAAGTCCTTTTTTCTTTAAAAAGTCATGTTTCAATCTGAAATCTGCTTCGTTGTGTTCAAGGTATTCACTGTTTACAAGCTTCATTATTTCTTTTCTGCCGCTTAAAGTGTCTGCTCTGTCATGGCATTTTCTGCATAAAGTTATTCCGTTTTCAATATCCCATTTCATGCCGTAATTCTG
>JBAYOE010000182.1:0-3361 GCA_041678405.1 Sphaerochaetaceae bacterium
AAAAATGAACTCCGGCTAAAAATCGGGCATACTGAATATTAACAAATCTTATTTGCTCCTTAAGGAGGAAATCTTTTACCTCATCACTTAAATCTCCCCGGTCAAATACAATTACATCTCTCAATCTTTCAACGCGTTCTTCGGAAACTTCAATAGACATCAACTTTTTCAAGTCAAACTTTTCATGTGCATCCATTATCACTAACTCCTTTCATTATTAAGCAATAAAGCATCTTTCTTTGATTTCAATGTTTGCAAAACTAAAATAATAGCAAAAATCCCCACCCCGGCTAAATCTGTAGAGATACCGCCATGGATTAAAAATACCCCTGAAGCAAAAGCTAAAAGGCGGAGGGGAGCTTTCATTGTTGTTTTAAAATATCCCGCAACCGCTGTCGATAAAACAAATATTCCAATCAATGCAGTAATTAAGGACAAAGTAATTCTAAATGGTGTCCCTTTTAGTAAAAGTGCAGGTGAAAAAACAAACATAAACGGAACGATATAAGCCACAATTCCATACGTAAATGCCCTAAAACCAGTTTTAGTAGGATCTGCATCTCCAATTCCCGCTGCCGCATAACTTGTTAATGCTACAGGCGGAGTTATTGTTGAGATACATCCAAAGTAAAAAACAAAAAGGTGGGCTGCTAACGGAGTGATTCCCATTTGAACAAGTGCAGGAGCTGCCAATGAAGCTAAAATTATGTAAACTGCAGTTGTCGGAAGACCACTACCCAAAATCAGAGCTGCAATCATTGTCAAAAACAGTGCAACAGGAATGTAACCGCCCGAAAGAGAGACGAGAGAACTTGAAAATTTTACCCCCAAACCGGTTAGGTTTACAATCCCAACAATAATTCCGGCAGCAGCACAACTGACGGCAACAGGGACTGTCGATCTAATTCCATCTATGAGAGCCTCTGCAATTTTAGCTAAAGTCATCCGAGTATCTTTTCTAAAAAAAGCCACTACAATTAAAACTAAAATAGAGTAAAATACAGATTTCATTGAAGAAAACCCATTTACCAATGAAACTATCAAGACAATTATTGGAATAAAAAGGTGCCCGCCGGCAAGTAAAGAGTCCCTTATTACCGGCAATTCATTCTTTGGTAACCCCAGCAGTCCTTTCTTTAAAGAAATTAAATCAGTAATAAAGAAAAGAGCAATGTAAAAAAGTATTGCCGGGACAAAAGCTGAAACACATAATTCACCATAGGAAATGCCAATATATTCAGCTACTAAAAATGCTGCAGCTCCCATAACCGGAGGCATTATTTGCCCTCCCGTTGACGCAACTGCCTCAATTGCACACGCCTCTTCGCTGGCGTAACCCGCTGTTTTCATTAACGGAATCGTAAAAGTACCGGTAGTAACAACGTTGGCAACAGGAGATCCTGAAATGGTACCCAACATTAAACTGCTTAAAATTGCTGTTTTTGCCGGACCGCCACGGGAGCTTCCTGTCAATGAATAAGCAATATCAATAAACAGCTTTCCCCCATTTGAAGAATTTAGAAAAGCCCCAAATAAGACAAACAGAACAACAAAGGTAGCACTTATGCTCAAAGCATTTCCAAAAATACCGGTCTCTGAATAACTGAGAGTAGAAAGAACCCTGTGCCAGGAATACCCTTTGTGTTTAAAAATACCGGGTAGATATGGACCGACTTTGGAGTAAATTATTAACACCAAAGCTGTTACTGCCAACGAACTTCCGGTACAACGACGTGAAGCTTCCAGCACTAATAGAACCAAAGTTACCCCAAAAATAATTTCGCTGCTACATAAAATAGGAGATAACCGATTTACCCTCCCCTTCCAGGTTAAGAGGATATAAATTCCAACAACTATTGCAGCAACCGTTAATACCCAATCAATTATTTTTCTTTCCCTTTTTTTGGGAAAAATTAAAAAGACAATCGAGAATATTATCAACCAGTGGGTAACTGTTTGTACCATTGAGGAGAATGTTCCGATTCCCCCAGTATAGAGATGAAAGACTCCACCAAAAAAAGCGATACTCCCCACGAAAATCGTGAGGAGTTTACCGTTTAAAACAGTTTTGATGTTCACTGCAAGACTCCAATTTCTTTATAGTAACGAGCTGCGCCTTCATGCAGTGGAATACTTGTCAAGGGTGCAATTTCGGGAGTAATTGTCTCTGCTGAAGGAGATGCGGCAACAAGCATACCAAAATTTTCAAAGACTGCTTTAGTCATCTCATAAACTAAATCAGCATCAAGCTTTGCATTAACCATTAACATATTCTGTGTTGCGACAGTGTGTGTGTCGTGATTTAATCCATACATCTCTTTTGGAATGTCGTATGCAATATAGTATGGATAAGCTTCTAAAAATTGTGTTCTAAAAGGTTCTTCAAACTCAATCAGATTAAATTTTTTGCCGGTAGCTTTAAGTTCTTGAATTGCGCTCACTGGAGGTCCTGCTGAAGCAATTGCCATTGCTACCTTACCGTCAGCTAAAGCTTGCATCCCTTCACTGAATGAAAGGTAACTGGGAATAATGTCATTCCAGCTGTACCCTTTAAGTTTTAGTGCCTTCTCTAAAAACAGAGAGGTACTGTTGCCTTGAGGCCCTACTGCAACTCTTTTACCGACCAAATCATCAAGAGTTTTAACACCTGAACTCTCTAATACTGCATAGTGGACTACTCCAGGAGCCATCCCGTTGATATAACCACGGAGATTAGGATGTTCTTTTTCAAAAGGAGTTTCACCTACATAAGCAAAATAGGCTAAATCTGAGTTGGCAATACCGACTTCACAGTCTCCCAAATCAACTAAACCAGGGTTTTCTACAGTTCCTCCGGTTACCTCAACACTGACATGCATATTGGGTATTGCTTTTTTAAATATTTCTGATAATCCAACCCCGATCGGATAATAGGCACCCCCTGTTCCGGCAGTAGCAATTGCTATCTGAGTAACAGTTTTAGCTTTAGCTGGTTCTCCTTCCTGTGATGCGCTCTTTTTAGTACATCCAAAAGAGACAACCAATGCGATAAGTAAAACGATTCCTAACACTTTCTTCATACTTATTCTCCTTTTTACAGACTTTTTTATTTTCCTGACAGGAAAGTCGTTTTGCTAATAGAACAACTATATCGTAAAAGGTGGTCGCTTAAGTTGTCAAGTAAAAAATATAAAAATCCCTAAAGGTCAAAAATTGGATAATCTTAGTCTAAAAGAAGTCGAAATTATCTGACTAACTGATGAAAGAATTGATAAGATACTAAGAGCAATTACAACGAGTCAGCGGTAATCAACAGATATTTTTATCTAATTTCATTAAACGGAAGTAACTTGGTACAATCGAAAACAATAGAATCGCATTT
>JBAYOE010000183.1:0-3347 GCA_041678405.1 Sphaerochaetaceae bacterium
ACTTTTTTAATAATTTCAATCACAACTTTTGCCAATAAAACAATGACAACGGCCCCTAAAATTGTGAGAAAGAAAGAGAGTGCATCTTCTTTTAACCAAAGATGCACAATAGATCCAATATTGCTTATATCCATTTATCAATCCCTTAATAAAAACTAACGGGACAACAGTGAATTTAGTCTCTTAACAAAATCACTCGGGTTTTTAAGCATTACCCCTTCGTTAAGAAGAGCTTGATCCAATAAAATAGAGGCTAAATCATCTATATACTCTTTGTCTTCGGAATCAGCAATCTTTTTAACAATCGGAGAATCGAGATTTATCTCTAAAATTGGGGCACTTTCGGGCATATCGCTCTGTCCCATTGCTTTAAGAATCTGCTGCATCTGAACCGACATATCATCATCATCGACAACAATAACAGCTGGAGCATCGCTTAAGCGGGTTGAGACAACAACATCTTTAACCCTTTTATCAAGGGCTTTTTTAATCTTTTTAACAACGTCTTGCCCCTCTTTACTCTTCTTTTTGGACTCTTCTTTATCGAGTTCTTCAACTGCTTTTGCTTTGTTGATTGCTATCAAAGGAAGTTCTTCAAAAGTCCCGATAGATGGTACTACGATATCATCAATATCATCGGTCATCAAAAGAACTTCAATCCCTCTGTTTTTGTAGCTTGCCAACAAGGGAGAGCGCCTGATTGTCTCTTCGCTGCCTCCGGCTAAGTAGTAAATACTCTTTTGGTCGGTTTTCATCCGTTCTTTGTATTCGGCTAAGCTGGTGTAACCGTCAACTTCGCTACTTTTAAAACGAACCAATGAAAGCAGTGTCTCTCTGTTGGCATAATCCCCGTAAAGACCCTCTTTGAGGGGACGGTTAAACTGCTCGATAATTTTCACATAGAGTTCTTTGTTCTGTTCTGAGAGTTTTTTAAGTTCCCCTAAAATCTTTTTAACAGAAGCGTTGCGGATATTACTCATCAGTCTGTTTTGTTGCAGAATCTCTCTGCTGACATTCAGCGGCAGATCTTCACTGTCAATAATTCCTCTGACAAACCTTAAATAAGTAGGCAACAGCTCTTTTTCATCATCGGTTATATAGACCCGTTTAACATAAAGCTTTACCCCGGGTTTATAATCGGCATGGTAAAGGTCAAAAGGTGCTTTGGAGGGGATGTAAAACAAGGTTGCGTAGTTGTTGGCTCCTTCGGCTTGGGTGTGGATATAGTAGAGGGGATCTTCGTTGTCGTAGCTTGTGTTTTTATAAAACTCATTGTAATCATCGGCAGTCAGTTCACTCTTATTTCTTCTCCAAAGGGCAGCTGCACTGTTAATTTGTTCTGTTTTTTCCTCTTTATACTTCTCTTTGCCTTTATCATCATAATCAGTCTCTGTGAAAGTTAAGAAGATTGGAAACGCAATATGATCAGAGTACTGTTTTACCAATCTTTCGATAGTCCATCTGCTGGCATACTCACTTCCCTCATCGTTTAACTGCAGTTTAATTGTTGTTCCCTGACTCTCTCTTTGGGCTTCTTCGATAGTAAAGGTACCTTTGCCGTTAGAAGCCCATTTATAAGCTTCTTTGCTACCGGCTTTGCGACTGATTACTTCCACATGGCTGGCAACCATAAAAGAGCTGTAGAATCCGACACCGAACTGACCGATTAGATTAGAGTCCTGTTTCTGCTCTTCAGTTAAATTTTTAAGGAAGTTTTTTGTTCCGCTTCTTGCGATAGTCCCCAAATCGTCTGAGAGTTCTTCCTGACTCATCCCAATCCCGTTATCGCTGATTACCAAAAATTTCTCTTTCTCTTTGTTTATAAAAGAGATGTCGATACGGGGTTCAAATTTTAAATCTCTAAATTTTTCATCTACTAATGTTAGGTATTTAAGTTTATCTAGGGCATCCGAAGCATTACTAATAAGCTCCCGTAAAAAAATCTCCTTATGGGAGTAGAGGGAGTGGATAATTAAATGTAGCAGTTCAGACACTTCTGTCTTAAATTTCTTTCTTTGCATGAGTTCCTCCGATTATCATTGATACCAATAGTTAAGTTAGCCAAAAATTTCTTCTTCGGCAACGATTTGATTAACATTTAGCCCTTTATGGGCTATTGTAGAGTATGCGCTTCACACAACCGACCGCAGCCAGAGCACTCAATCGTTTAAGAACACTAAATCTCATTGCCACTAATGATAATTTATCGAGAGCTGATGTGGCAAGACTCCTAAAATTAAACAAGGTAAGCACCAGTGAAATTGTCGATTTGCTGATTAAAGAGAATTTAATCAGTGAAAAAGAGTTTGCATCCGGTAGTGTCGGCAGACCTCCGACCCCTCTGCAGTTAAATAAAGATTCACAAATGGTATTGGCTTTTGATATTAACAGCAGAACAACTTCGGTAGCTTTGGTCAATTTAAAAGGAGAACTACTGCGCTTTGAACGTCAACCAACCCCTTTGGAACCGAAAGCCGAAGAGATTGCTGCTTCAATTATAAATCTTGCCAATAAGTTTGGTACAAAGATAAAAGAGTCCTCTATAATAAAAGGCCTCGCCCTCTCTTTAAATGCTCAGGTAGAAAGTTCAACCGGAACAGTTACAACAAACCAAGACTGGAACTGGAACAGCGTCCCCCTCTCTTATGCTCTCTCCAAACATTTAAAATATCCCATAATCATTGAAAACAGTGTAAAGGCAATGGTTCTCGGACAAAGGTGGTTTGGCAGCAGTGCAGAGAAAGAGAGCACTCTGTATGTAAACTGGGCAGAAGAGATTCAGGTAGCTTTTTTAGATCAGGGAAAAATCCTTTTACACGATAGTTTAATTGCCCATATTCCGGTTGCCAACAGCGGAACTTGCCGCTGTAAAGCAATTGGCTGTTTAGAAACTCAGGCGGCAGGCTGGGCTTTTTTAGAGAACTATCCCGAGGCTTCTTCCCTCAAGGGATTAAACACTTTAGCCGAATCAAACAGTGCAATCGATACCGATTTGTTAAGCGGAAGCGATTATTTGGCATTGGCTCTGATTTATGTTGCGGCTCTCTTAAAGCCCAAAAAGATTATAATCAGTACCGCTTTCAGTGACCGTTATTTTCTGGCATTAAAGACCACATTCTTCAGAAAAGCTCCCAAAGAGTTAAAAGAGAATACTGTTATTGAAAAAACCCATCTGGGAGAACAGGCTGGAATTCTGGGAACAGCAGCTTTGGCTTTGGATGAGTTTATTTTCAGAAGAACACTTTTGGAACAGATTAAAAGCACCTCTTTATAAAAAAAGGGCTATCTAAATCAAACAGAGATAAGATTCAAAGTTACAGCAGAGGAGTATTCAGCTACCGAAGCAT
>JBAYOE010000184.1:0-3295 GCA_041678405.1 Sphaerochaetaceae bacterium
CACCGAGTGCCGATAACAGACCACTGATGGCATAAACTGTAAAGATAATTAAGCGGGTATTTACCCCCGATACTTTAGCGCTTTTCTCATTTCCACCTACGGCATAGATGTAACGCCCATACCTAGTTTTGTATAAAATAACCCACGCTATGAGGTAGATTATCAAGAAAATTATAACAGGCAGTGGAATTCCAAAGACAACCCCCTGCCCAAAAACTAAAAAGCCTTTATCGATACGGGGAATGGGCATTCCATCGGTGTATATAAATGTAAGGCCTCGGGCTATACTGAGCATTCCCAATGTCACAACAAAGGCAGGGACTCTCCATTTGGCAATAAGAATTCCGTTAAAAGCTCCTAGGCCGACTCCTGCAAGTAATCCCACCAAAGCAGCAACAAGTGGAGGCTGTATTGTGAGCCCCATCGCATCACTGGCAAAACTGGCAGCGACAACCCCGCCAAATGCTAATATTGAGCCTACGGATAAATCTATTCCTCCAGTTAATATTACGAAAGTCATACCGATTGAGAGCATTCCATTAATTGAGGTTTGACGTAAAACGTTCATAATATTTCTTGGTCTGAGGAAATTTGGTTTAACAATCGATAAGATTATTATTAACAGCAGAAAGACAAAAAGTATTCCGTAATCACTAAACTTTGCAATCAGAGTAGCTTTGTTTATTTTTAGTCTTTTTTTTGCTACATCTTGCATTTCAGATTGACTCTTGTTTGACATCTCTACCACCTTTTTATTCGCTTGCTAAGTACATCAATTCGCTTTGATCGAACTCTTCCCTTTTACGTTCACCAACCATTTCACCCGCTTTAAAAATAACAATTTTATCACTCATCCCCATAACCTCGGGTAATTCTGACGAAATCATGATTATGCAGTTGCCCTCACTGGCAAACTTACTCATAAAAGCATATATTTCACGTTTTGCTCCAACATCAATTCCTCTGGTAGGTTCATCAAGTAACAATATTTTGGGTTCGGTTAGTAACCATTTAGCCAATACTACCTTTTGCTGGTTTCCTCCGCTTAAACGGGAAACTATTTGTTTAAGACTGGGAGTCCTAATCTTAAGAAAATCAACCATCTTTTTTATCAGAACCTGTTCTCTATGCTCTTGAATTATTAACCCTTTAGAAAGTTCTTTTAGGAATGGAAGACTGATATTATCCTGTACCGAAGAAGGAAGAACTAAACCGCTCTCCTTCCTATCTTCCGTTACGTACGCCATCTTATTGTGTTTCGCTATTGTTGGGTTTTTTATATCCTTCTTTTTACCATTAATGAGAATCTGACCGTCATCATATGGATCTACTCCAAACAAAGCGTTTAAAAATTCACTTCTGCCTGAGCCCATCAACCCAAAAATTCCAACAATTTCTCCTTCGTTGACCGAAAAATTTATATTCTTAAAAACGCCTTTTTTACCCAAGTTTTCGACTCTCAAAGTTGTTTTATCAGTTGGAATATTCTCTTTCACATACTCGTCTCCCAATTTCCTTCCTATCATCAAACTAATAAGTTCACTACGTGAAATTTCTTCTGTAGGCTTTGTTGCAATATATTTCCCATCTCTGAAAACTGTAATTGTATCACTGATTGTAAAAATCTCTTTCATCCGGTGTGAAACATAGATTATCCCTTTGCCCTGGTCTCTCAGGCGATTGATAATTTTAAAAAGGAAGTTTACATCCTTTTCTCCGATGGCGCTTGTCGGTTCATCCATTATGATAATGTCTGCGTTGTAAGAAATCGCTTTAGCTATCTCAACAAGTTGGATTTGGGCTAAACTAAGGTGTTTGACTTTTATTGACGGGTCTATATTCAACCCGACAATATCCAATGCTTCCTTGGCATCTTTCTCGAGCTGTCGATAATCAATCCAGATTTTCCCTTTTACAGCCTCACGCCCCATATAGATATTCTCGGCTACAGTCATATCTTTAACAGGGTTCAATTCTTGCTCAATAATTGAAATTCCAGCCCTTAATGCATGTCGGGGAGTTAAAAAGTTTACAGGCTCACCCCTTAAGAGGATTTCTCCTTCATCCCTCTGATGAATCCCCATTAGGATATTCATCAGTGTAGATTTCCCTGCACCATTTTCACCGCATACGGCATGGACACTACCAGCTTTGAGGGAAAACTGGACTGAATCAAGAGCCTTTACTCCTGGAAATGTCTTAGTCAGATTGGTAATAGAGAGTAAAGTGTTGTTCATAGCTTGTTTCCCCCCTCTTTACTTTCTAGCAACTTCTATGCCAAAGTCAGCTTTAATTCAGCATTCAATTTATTTCCTTTTTCAATAACTAATTACTTGCCAATAATTATTATTGACAAATATAAAAATCCCACCGATACTTAAGTTGTGTATTAAAAGTAAACACTCTAGAAGTATTTATGTATAAAAAGGTGGCATATGAGAGGGACAATTTTAGTCGTTGATGACAGCAAAAAGGTCTATGATAGTTTAAAACCAAACTTCGAGCTCCTAGGTTATAAAACAAATCATGCTTTTAGTATGAAAACTACTATAGAAACAATGAAAACAATCGACTTTGATGTTGCTCTTGTCGATATCATGCTTGGAGATGAGAATGGTATTGATATTTTAAGGAGAATAAAACAAATCGATGAGATGTTACCCGTAATTATGATTACCGGTTACGCTTCAATTGACAGTGCAATTGAGTCAATGAAAGAGGGAGCCTACGATTATATTAAAAAACCGTTAGAATTTGACAGATTAATAACAATTATCGAGAATGCTGCTAAATTACGATACCTCAGTCGAGAAAACAGGCAACTGAAATCAAGAGTCACCGAGCTAAAACCCAAGATATATGTAGAGAATGAGAAAATGGCTCAGATGTTGGCTCAGGCCAGAAAATTAGCAGCCGGTGATATCCCAATTTTAATCGTGGGAGAAAACGGCAGTGGCAAAGAGATTATTGCCGATTACATTCATGAGCATTCCCAACGTTCTGATTTTAAAATGCATAAAATAAACTGTGCCGCTTTCCCCGAGACCCTGTTGGATAACGAACTATTCGGACACGAAAAAGGAGCCTACACCGGGGCTACCGATGATTTTAAAGGGGTCTTTGAGAGGGCAAATAAGGGGATACTGTTTTTGGATGAGATTGGCGACATGCCTCTCTCTATCCAAGCCAAAATTTTGAGAGTTTTGCAGAATAATGAGATTAGAAGAATCGGCGGGACTGTTACAAAAAAAATTGATATTCGTTTTATTGCCGCAACAAACAAAAACCTAGAATC
>JBAYOE010000185.1:0-3292 GCA_041678405.1 Sphaerochaetaceae bacterium
CGAGAAGAGAGTCGGAAAACTTCACTGGCTAATTCAGTAGCTCCTGAAAGTAAAGCACCACCGCCAACCAAAACTACCCCGCCTCCAAAAGAACCTCTTACCTGTTTTTTCTCCAACTCAACCTGCAGCAGTGAAAATATTTCGGCAACCCTGGGTTCGATTATTTTGCTTAGCTCTTTTTTAGGCATTTTTATTGAAGGAAGTCCTCCAACTTGAGGTATTATTATTGTTTCGTGATTAGCAACTGAGGGAATATGACAGTTACCGTATTCACACTTTACTTGTTCTGCAATAACTCTTGGTTTGTTAAGAATGTAAGCGATATCGTTTGTTATATGGTTAGATCCGATGTTAACCCCACCGGTAAAAATAGGGGCACCGTTGGCATAAACAATCATATTGGTTGTTCCGCCGCCAAGATTTATTAATATTGTGCCCATCTCTTTCTCCTCAACACTTAAAACAGCTTCGGCATCAGCTAACTGTTGAGCAAAAAGTCTTTGAACCTGGTAACCGGCTCTCTGAATAGATTTTCTAACATTTTGACAGACACTGGAACTTGCCGTTACAACCAGCACTCTACTCTCAAGTCGGTGACCGAGCATATCAACGGGGTCTTTTATCCCATCTCTGCCGTCGACTTTGAAATCCTGGACAAGGGTGTGAAGAATCTCCCGGTCTACAGGCAATTCAAAAGCTCGGGCAACCTCCAGTGAGCGAAAAATATCTTCTCTTTTAATCTCTTGGTCTTTGGCATTTATTCCGACAACTCCCTGGGAAGGGATACCCTCAATGTGGTCTCCGCCGACACCGATTAAAACCTGAGTGATCGTGACACCGGCCTCTTTTTCAGATTCGTTTACAACTGAATTAACTGCCCTTATAGCCTGTTCAATATTAACGATGGAACCGCTTCGAACCCCTTCGGAAGGATGTTCGCACAAGCTGTCTATAGTGACTGAACCGTCCGAACTAATCGTGGCAATCACCGAGCGCACCCAAGAGCTCCCTATATCGAGTCCCATCATTATTTTATCTGAACTTGTTCTCACACTTCCCCCTACTCTCTTCGAACCAACGCACTTTGATATAAATCATAGCGCTTTTGTTTTCCGAGGGCAATTTCATAACCATTATTAACCGTCTGTTCCAGTTTAATCAATTCAATCGCTTCACGCAACTGTGATTGAGCTACCTGTTGATGCAGATACAGTATGGTGTCGTAAATAGGGAGACTTATTGCCAATCCTTCCAAACTATTTATCGTTTTTTCAAAATCATTCTCTTTTAGATATTTTATATAAAAATCATCAATTTCAACAGTCAACGGATTTTCGAATCCCCTATAATCGCTTTTATCTATTTCTACAAGGGTATTTCCTTCAATAAAATAGTAATTTTCATCGCTGATTATAAAAAATTGGGGGTTATAGGTTTCAAGATCAACTGTCAAAGTGGAAAACAGCTTTCTCTTTACAACAACGGTTTTGACTGTTGGAATTGCCTCTAGAGACTCTCTAAAGTTTCTCACAGACCCACCCATTAAAGAGCGTCCATAAAATTGACTTGCTTTACGGGTAGCCTGTTGAGGTAAATGTGTTAAGCCTCCGCGAATCGTAAACTCTATTCTGTTCACATCAAAAAGAGGGATAAATCGAAGCGAATACCAAACCAACGCCAAAACGGAAACTACTAAAATAGGGATAATAAAATGAGAAATATTTTTTTCCTTACCGACCATTTTTAGTTTTCGTACCCGCCTCGGAGTGTTTGCATATGATGTATTTTGAATCCTGATTGCGTCATAATCACAACTGCACAAAGAGGCATTACTCATCTCAATTCTCCTTTATTTACCGACCCCAAAAACGAATAGAGCAGTCCACACTCACCTATAACCATAAAAAGGTTGGTTCCCCCCTGAGAAAAAAACGGCAAGGGTATCCCGGTAGGAGGCAAGAGAGAGCAGACAACACCAATGTTTATTAAAGCCTGCCAAATAATCATAAAGGTGAGCCCAAAAGTGGCTGTGGCTTCAAATTTTTTCTTTTCCTTATATAGTTTTAAAGCAAAAGTAAATCCAATAACCCCAAGGGCAAAAAAGAGGGCAAAAAAGAATAAAACTCCGATAAAGCCGGTCTCTTCCACTAATGAAGCAAATATAAAATCACTGTGAACTTCGGGTATCAAGTTAAGTTTATAAACTCCGTTACCTAAACCTTTGCCAAAAAAGGATGCCCCTTTTATCGCCTTTAAAGAGTTCTGAACTTGCCAGTTAAGTCCGCTGGGGTCAATTGAGGGAAACAGGAAACTGACTACTCGTCTGATTCTATAAGGTTCCATAAAAAGAAAAATTGTTGCCGGTATTATCAAAGCGACCGATGAGAGAATGATATACAGAGCTCCTATTTTTCCTATTAAAAGCAGAGCAAGTGTTACTAAAAGGAAAACCAAAGCAGTTGAGTAATCCTTTTGCAGAAAAATTAAGATACTTGAGAACATTAATATTCCCAAAGCGTAGATTCGCTTGCTTGCCAATTTATTATCCGAAGCAAAAACTTTGGACAAGAGCAGCACAACACTCACTTTTAACAGCTCTGAGGGCTGGAAACTGACAAGCGAGCCGATTTGAAGCCACCTTCGTGCTCCGAACTTTTCAACTCCAAATCTTTTACTGAATGTAAGCAACATTAAAACAACTGTGAAAATAAAAAAGGGAATAAGGAGTTTTTTAATAAAATCAACTGAAAAAAGTTGAATCAGGGCAAACAATAAAAAACCTGCAACTGCAAAAACAGCCTGTCTGAGGACATAGTAGTGACCACTTAGGTTATTCTGTAAAGCTTCATTGTAGGAAGCCGAATAGAGTACCAACAACCCAAAGCCAACCAACACAATCACCAAACATAAAAAGATAAATTTCTTTAGGTTTGTTTCACTGTTATTTTGAGTAGAGATAAATTGACTCTCATAAAATTCATAAATCTCCATCTCATTTACCCTATTTTTGTCATAAAAAGGAGTGCTCCGGTTACGGTAGCCAAAGCACTTGCAATTTGAAACCGAACCACTATTCTCTCTTCGGAAATTCCCTTCTTTTCAAAGTGGTGGTGTAACGGTGCCATGAAAAAAAGACGCCTGGAGAAAACTCTGATTGAGATTATCTGCAATAACGAAGAGAGCACTTCAATAAAAAAGAGTGCCGATGCGATTAAAATAACAACTTCAACTTTCAATAAAAGAGCGCTGACGGCAATAATAGCACCAAGGGCATGAGAACCCACATCTCCCA
>JBAYOE010000186.1:0-3290 GCA_041678405.1 Sphaerochaetaceae bacterium
AAACACTAGATTTGGAAAAATTGGAACATTTACGACTTTCGAAGAATTAAATAGTATTACCAATAAAGTAGAAGGGCATAACACTTTTAAAAGTATTATTCCTATAATATATCTTCAACAAAAATTTAATCTTGAAAAACTTTATGAAGAACATCCTGAAATTAGAGAAAAAATTAGTAGTGAAGGTAAGGAAAAAAGATTGACAACATCAATTCTTTCCAATGAAGAAATTTTTACCGATAAAAAAGAAGTTGAAAATAGCATACAAATATTAGGGCTTATTAGAAATCAAAGAGTTTACAAATATATAGAAAGAAGATTTTTAGAAAAACATAAAAACCTCGAGAAATTTAAAGTTTTTATCCCAAAATCAAATGGTTCAGGTGCTATAGGCGAGATATTAAGCACACCCCTTGTGGGTGAGCCCCTTGTGGGTGAGCCCCTTGTGGGTCATACACAAAGTTTCATCTCTTTTGGTGCTTTTGATAAAGAAATAGAAGCACAAAACTGTATGAAATACTTGAAATCAAGATTTGCACGAACGATGCTGGGTATTTTAAAAGTTACGCAAGACAACAATCCTGAAACTTGGGCAAAAGTTCCCCTCCAAGATTTCACCCCCAATTCCGATATTGACTGGACCAAATCAATTTCAGAAATCGACCAACAATTGTATAAAAAATATGGTTTAAGCGAAGAAGAAATTGCTTTTATAGAAGAAAAAGTTCAGGCTATGGAGTGAAAATGAGATAAAAAAAAGATTTTAAATGAAAACAAAAGGGGGGATGAATTTTAGAATAGGGTAATTATGGCGAAATCGCCATAATTAAATGTCGAGTCTGACCACTTTAAGAGAGATAAAAAATGAGCAAAAAATTATGGCAAAACAGATTATTTTCATAAGTAGTGTTCAGCAAGAGTTTGCTGCCGAACGGCAAGAGCTTTTTGCTTACTTACAAGCCGATCCCTTATTGGGGTTATTTTTTGAGCCTTTCTTGTTCGAACGCTTGCCAGCAATAGACCAACGGACAGATGAAGTTTATCTAAAAGAAGTGGAGCGTTGCTCCATTTATCTGGGGTTGTTCGGTAAAGAATACGGATTTGAAGATGAGGAGGGGATTTCTCCAACAGAGCGAGAATTCGACAAAGCTTCAGAACTTCATAAAACGAGGTTGATTTATCTTACCCATCATTCTTCATCAGAACGACATAAAAAAGAAAATAAATTGATTCAAAGAGCACAATCCTTTTTGATTCGAAGACGTTTTTCCACAATAGATGAGCTAAAGAGCGCAGTATATGCTTCTTTAGTGAATTATCTAAAAGAAAAGGGAATTATTCAGTTAGGCCCATTTGATGCCACACCAAACACCCGGGCAACTTTAGCGGATATTGACGAAGAAAAAGTAAGGGATTTTGTCAGAGTTGCTCGTTCTCGACGTGGTTTTCCCTTAAGAGCAACCGATTCTATAGAAGATATATTTACTCATCTGAATTTAATACAGGGCAAAACTCCTACAAACGCCGCTTTATTATTGTTCGGTAAGCATCCACAACGTTATTTTATTAGTTCGGAAATACGTTGTGCCCATTTTCATGGAACAATTGTGGAAAAGCCTATCCCCTCGTATAAAGTCTTTAAAGGTGATGTTTTTGAGTTGGTAGATCAAGCAGAAGATTTTATTCTGTCCAAGTTGGATTATAGTGTAGGAACTCGAGCCGAAAAAACAATGATACCCGGAAAATATGAGATACCAAAAGAAGTTATTTCAGAAGCCATCGTAAATGCTGTTGCGCATAGAGATTATACTTCTAATGGTAGCATTCAAATTCATCTTTTTAGAGATCGGTTAGAAATTATCAATCCAGGTGTTCTTCCTTTAGGATGGTCAGAAGAACGATTAAAAAAACCACATACATCTATTCCTTTTAATCCGCTTTTAGCCGAACCTATGTATTTAAAAGGATATATAGAAAGAATGGGAACAGGAACATTGGATATTGTGCGGATTGCGAAAGAATTCGATTTAAAGGAGCCCATTTTTCAACAACAAGAAGATTTTAAAACGATTATTTTCAGACCAATTACTGTAGAAGTTGATGGAGTTGACTCCACAAGTACCCCACAAGTACCCCACAAGTACCGCAGGAGTACCGTAGGAGTACCGCAGGAGTACCGCAGGAGTACCGTAGAAGTTCGGAATTTATTAAAAGTTCTTGGTGATTCTGAAATGAGTCGAAAGGAAATACAACAAGTTTTAGGGTTAAAACATGAGGGTAATTTCAGAGAAAACTATTTAGAGCCTGCTTTAGAACTTGGTTTAATAGAGATGAAATATCCCGATAGTCCAAATCACCCGAATCAGAAATACTTGATGATGAAGGAAGGAAAAGAATTGTTGGATAATTTGTAATAGATGAAAAATTCAGTTATCCGGAATTTCCGAACAACTGCTAAGAATTGTGTAATTGAATTGGTAAAGAGATAAAAAATCAAATAAATAGTAGACCGATAAACCTTGTGGCAAAAACAGATGAATAATTTAGAAAAACATAGCCAAAATATAGACATTCGAGAAGATTATCTTTTAAGAAAGGATGATCTTCTCGAGATACTCTTACAAGATAAGACTAGCCGTAAAAATATTATATGGGCTACCGATTCGTATGCAGAAAAAGGCAAACAATATAGTCCAACGTCACACATCACATCTGATCTGATAACAGGTGAGTATGGAACTCTGATTCAGCCCCGTGCCGCTAAAAGCAAAGAGGAACAACTGGTGAGAACTCGGGATAAAGCAGAGGTTTTTACGCCGCTACATATCGTAAAACAGATGAATGATGCTTGTGATACCCAAAGAATTACAAAAAGCAATTGGCAGGACTATGTAACTTTATTAAAATTAGAAATTACCTGTGGTGAGGCGCCTTTTATTGTATCGCGCTACGACCCTATTTCTGATACTCAGGAGTTACTGCCATTAAACAAACGTGTAGGGTTTTTAGATAAAAAGTTGCGCACTATCTCCAAGTATTGTGACAATAAGGAAGAGTGGATAAAGTGGGCAAAAATAGCTTTTCAAAGTTCTTACGGCTTTGAGTGGCAGGGCGATAATTTACTGATAGCTCGCGAGAATCTACTTTATTCCTTTATAGATTATTATCAGGATAAGTTTAATGAGACTCCGGGCATAGATCTAAAAAAAGAGATAGCAGAGATCATTGCATGGAATATCTTTCAGATGGATGGCTTGAAATATGTAATCCCCATGAGTTGCAAAACTGAG
>JBAYOE010000187.1:0-3272 GCA_041678405.1 Sphaerochaetaceae bacterium
CGATGGTACTACTTTTAGTGGGAGAGTAGGTCGTTGCCGGACCTTTTTTTTGCTCTTTTCAAATTCAAAAACCTGAGTATTAAGATTATTCTACGACTTTAGTAACGTATACTAAAAGAAATCGCACAGTCTCTAAAAATGTTGTACAATCAAGTGCACTACGTTTTTAGGAGAGAATAAAGTTAATTGTCATATTGGAAACAGATTATTTTGGTTTGTCTAATCTATCGAATAGGTTTAGGGGCAACATGTTTCTAATATCCATGGTTGATTTTTCCCGCAAGTTGAAAGCACGAGGAGATTACAGGTGGACGGAGAAAGAGACAAACTAAAGATAATGGTTTCTTCTACTGTGTATGGGATTGAAGAACTGCTTGATCGCATATATACAATGTTGACTTCCTTTGGTTATGAGGTTTGGATGTCCCATAAGGGGACGGTACCGGTTTTTTCAAGTCGAACAGCATTTGAAAACTGCCTGAAAGCTGTTAATGATTGCGACTTATTTCTGGGTATAATTACACCTAACTATGGGAGTGGGCAGAATCCTAAAGATCCTTTAAGTCTTTCTATTACCCATCAGGAAATCTTAAAAGCAATCGAACTAAACAAGCCCCGTTGGCTACTGGCTCACGAGAACGTTGTGTTTGCCCGAGTATTGCTTAACAATCTTGGCTATAAAGGCAAAACAGGAAGGAAAAATCTAAATCTTGAGAAAAATCAGTCTTTTACCGATTTACGTATTATAGACCTCTATGAAGAAGCTACCATCAATTATGAATCACCTGAAAATGTCCCTTTGGATGAACGGAAAGGCAACTGGGTGCAAAAATTCCACTCCAACGGTGACGGTACAATTTTCGTTAGTGCGCAGTTTTTTCGCTATCAGGAGGTTGAGGAATTTATTAAAGATAATTTTAAAAACAAAGAGATGTTTCATAAAAAAGGAGGGAGCTCATGACTCTGAAACAGATTAAAAAGCTGCTTTCGCTTGGAGAAAATCAACAAGTCGAGTTTAAATCCTCCTTTAATAACCTTGAAGAGTTGGGAATGATTGTTTGCGGATTCCTTAACAGTTCGGGTGGCTATTTAATTTGCGGAATCAATAAAAGAGGAGACGTAATCGGCATTAGTGAATCTTTCAAAGGAGAAGAAAGACTCAACCAGTATTTGATACAAAACATTTCTCCAAAAGCTTTTGTTGCTGTTCAAGTTGAAGAACTTGAAGAAAAACAGGTGATTTGTATTGAAGTTCCGGCAGGAAGTGATGTTCCATATGCTTTCAGAGACGTCATTTATATCCGAAGCGGTGAACATACGCAAGTAGCAAACGCCCAAACTATACGAGACATAGTGATGCGGCATCAGATTGAACCGGAACGTTGGGAGCGTCGTTTTTCTTTCGCTAATATAGAAAAAGACATTGATGTTCAAGAAGTGCGGGATGCTGTTAAAGCTGCCGGAAATGTGGGCAGGGTATTATTTCGTGATGATGAAAATATCTTTATGGTATTGGAGGATTTCTCAGTTTCCAGAAACGGACAATTAACAAACGGAGGTGATGTTCTTTTTACTACCAATCCCTCCATACGATTGGTGCAAACCCGAATTAGAGCCATGCGTTACAATTCAGATAAAGCCGGAGATAAATTTATTGATATGAAATCTTTTGAAGGACCTCTTTATCGTGTTTTTGAGGACTCCTATTCATTCATCGTTCGCAATACTGCCACTGTTTCCAGATTTATCAAAGGAAGCCCAAATCGTCAGGATGCTCCTATTTACCCTGAAGAAGCTGTACGTGAGGCTTTGATTAATGCTTTAGCACATCGTGATTACAGTTCTCCTTCTGGAGGTGTAAGTATTCATGTATATCCTCATAGACTGGAAATTTGGAACTCAGGAGCGCTTCCCGACGGTGTAACAACACAGAGTTTACTGGAAGGACAAATTTCAATACTCCGCAACCCTGACATTGCACATGTATTGTATCTTCGGGGACTTATGGAAAAAGCCGGTCGTGGCAGTGTTCTTATGGTGCAAAAATGTCTTGAAAACGGATTGCCAACTCCTTTTTGGAAATCTGATCCACAGCTTGGGGTCACGGTTATATTTTCTACCACGGAAGTCACCACGGAAGTCACCACGGAAGTCACCACGGAAGTCACCACGGAAGTTATAAAATTGTTAAAGCATCTTAGCGGTGAGATGAGTCGAAGCGATTTACAGGATATTATGGGACTTCAAAATGCAGAGCATTTCCGTAAATCCTACATAATTCCTGCACTTGATCTTGGAGCCATAGAAATGACAATTGCTGAAAAACCCACTAGCCGCAGTCAAAAGTACCGAATAAGTGCAGTCGGAAAGCAGATACTGGTAAACTTAAATATTAGAAACGAGAAATAGGCGAATTTGAAACGGCTTTTTTGTTTGGCTTATTAATTTTATCAGTTTGCCTATAGACTGAATTAGCGTATCGACTGAAAACTGTATCGATCAAAGAGCATGAAATTGAATTTAAAAAAGAGAGCATGTTACTACTCATTCACTTAGAAAATCCTATTGGCAATTATACACCGGCGGTACCTTGCACTTAGATAGCTATTCTTTTATTATGTGGTACGTTTTAAAAAAGGAGTAGAGTGGTTTCCTATGGGCATAACGATGAAAAACCTCAGCCGCGCCTATGGCTCTCTGCACGCAGTATTTGATGTTAATCTCAATATTCCAGCCAATACCATTTATGGGATAATCGGCAAAAGCGGTGCAGGTAAGTCAACTCTGGTACGACTTATAAGCCTATTAGAACGCCCCGATAAAGGGGAAATCTACTACAACGACAAACGTGTCGATAACTTAGCTAAAGAGGATTTGATTGCCCAAAGGCGAAAAATAGGGATGATATTCCAAAATTTCAACCTTTTTAGCAGCCGAAACGCCGCAAGGAATATTGCTTATCCTTTAGAAATAGCAGATGTTCCCAAAGAGGAAATTAAGAAGCGAGTTGTGGAATTGTTGGAGTTGGTTGGACTTCAGGGACGGGGAAAAGCTCCAATAAGTACCCTCAGCGGAGGACAAAAACAACGGGTTGCCATAGCAAGAGCCCTTGCTTATAACCCCGATATCCTTTTTTGTGACGAAGCAACCAGCGCCCTTGATCCTCAGACAACACGCTCAATTTTAAACCTCTTAAAAGACTTACAGAAAAAAATGAATCTCAGTATCGTGATGATAACCCACCAAATGGAGGTCGTAAGAGACGCCTGTGA
>JBAYOE010000188.1:0-3270 GCA_041678405.1 Sphaerochaetaceae bacterium
AGCGCTTCAAAGAGCCCCCGAACGAAGGCGACATCCTTCCGATAGATCCCGACAAGCCGGATGTAATAACCGTTAACATTGGCAAAACACTATACTGCGAGGTTCTGTTCTACATGGCCTATGCCAGCGACGAACAAATAGTATTCAAATATGAAGAAAAGCACACCATGTCAGGCCTGTATAACGACCAGGCCGATGTCGCCGCAATCCTCTCAGCCCGTCGTAAATTCTGGGAAGCGGCCAACAACGACAAAGCACGCCTTGAAAAGAAAAACCCTGAAAAGACCTATTTCTTCTCAAAATCAACCTACTGGACCGACAAATGCCAGGACAAAGAACTGTTCACCGCCTTCGTCCGCCAGATCGCCTTCAAAGGCTACGCCAACAACATCCAGTTCGAGGGCGTAAAATTCGGCTCAGACCGAATCCCGAACAAGTTTTGATTTGACACTATTCTACGTTTCTATTGCATCCTCTGATATCCAGTTAGGCTATACTCTATTTCAACATTCAAAACCATGGACCAGGTGACGATTTTAGACTAACTTTACATTTTTGGCGAGATGGGCAATAATAGTCAAAATGCAGTTGTATGTCGCTTTTTTGTTTCTTCTGAGCCTTCTCTTTTTTTACTATTCACTGTAATATTTGTTGTTTTTCGAGTATGATTGTTCGTGGCAGTTGCTTACCAGATAAGATCAGTTGGGGATCAAATATGAATTCAGAGAATCTAAAAGGTTTTTTTGCTTATCCCTCTAATCCACCAACATGTGGCGAGGCCATCGCTGAAGCTATAAAAGAAATCAACGCCGGCGGCACTATAGAGATAAAAACCTGGGAAGAATTACAAACTGGTGGTAAGTTCATTATTCACGAAATTTGTAAAGAAATTGATCAGACTGATCTCTTTTGTGCAGATCTAACAGGCATGAATCCGAATGTTCTATTTGAATTAGGTTATGCTATTGCGCACAAAAAACGAATATGGTTGGTTTTTGACACAAGTTTTTCTACTTACAAAAAACAATTTGATCAATTCAGGCTGTTAACAACCATTGGTTATGAGGAATATCAGAATTCTCGTCAAATTATTGATAGCTTTTACAAATCTCAGCCACATAGAGATCTTGAAATAACTATTTTTGATCAACTAATTGGGCCCAGCTTACTGCTTGACGGCGAGTCAAAGCTTTTGTATTTGAAAAACAGGCATAATACAGAGGCCAGTGTTCGGCTGACAAGATTTTTAGAGCGTTCTAAAATGCCTTTAATCGTTGATGATCCTCAGGAATCACAAAATTCGACTATTACATGGTATGGCGTAAATATATATTCTGCTATTGGGGTTATTTGTCATTTAATGCACCCAGATAGAGAGGGTGCTCTCCAGCACAATATCCGATATGCATTTGCAGCTGGTCTTGCTCATGGCATGAATAAGCCATTGATTATGCTTTTAGAAGGTAGTTCTCTGGCTCCACTAGATTATAGAGAACTACTTTTCAACTATACTAAGGCTTTTGAAGCACTAAAACTTTTCGAAACCTGGTATGTTCAGGTCGAAACCGATTATCAGCAAAAGCAGTTGTCTAAAAAAAATTACACTTCTACTGTTAAGCTTGCCACAGAGTTAAAATCACTCCAATTAGGTGAGCCAATTGCTGAAAATGAGATAGACCAGCTAATTTACTACTATTTTATAGAAACAGTGGCATATAACGAAGCTGTCGAAGGTAAAGACACTGTTTTTGTGGGTCGCAAAGGCGCTGGTAAGTCAGCAAATTTTTTTAAGCTTGCTTCCAAATTAAGTAGTGATCGCAGAAACTTGGTTTGTCAAATAAAGCCCATTTCTTATCAATTGCAAAGCGTTGCAGACTTAATCAGGCGTTATAAAGAATTAAGCATAAAAACTTACGCAATAGAAAGCCTTTGGAAGTTTTTGATTTATTCTGAACTTGCAAACACGATTGAGGAAGACATTAAACAAAGGAATTATGTTGAGCTAAGTGCTGATGAGAATTTTCTTTTGAAACTAATGGAGCAAAATGGTGAAATGTTAAGACAGGAGTTTTCCATTAGGTTAGAGCGCTGCGTTGAAGCTTTGTTGAAGCAACAGGAGTCGAATTTAAGTCAAAGCATTGAAACTGCAAGAATGTCTGTTTCAGAAGCATTGCATGAAGGTATATTAAAGGAACTAAGAATCGTATTAGGCCGGTTATTACTGAATAAAAAGCGTGTCGTTGTGTTAATAGACAACTTGGACAAATCTTGGGATAAGAATAGTGATTTAACCAGTTTGTCAGAGTTTTTTCTAGGTCTTTTGAGTGCTGCAAAGAGAGTATCTATTGATTTTAAGCATGAAGATAGCCGTCGAGCAGCAGCTTCAATAGGTGTTACTATTTTTTTAAGATCAGATATTTTTTATAAAATAAAGGAAGTTGCTCGGGAGCCAGATAAAATAAACTATTCTAAGATGAATTGGAATGATCCTGAGTTATTGTTTAGGGTAATAGAAGAGCGTTTTTCAGCCTTACACGCTGGGAATGATCCTGGCTTAAATATGTGGCAAAGCTATTTTTGCAATACCGTGAATGGGTTGCCGATTAAAGAATATTTTTTGAAAACAATTTTATTGCGACCTCGTGATTTAATCTTTTTTGTAAAATCAGCAGTAACTATCGCCGTAAATAGAGGTCACCCGAGAGTTGAAGAATGCGATGTTCTTGAGGCAGAAAAATTATATTCACAATTTGCCTTGGACAGCCTTCTCGTTGAAGATGGTGTTGCTCCAGGTTCTTTGGAAAAAATTGTTTTTGAATTCCTTGGTTCTTCTGCAGTTATAGCCTATAGTGACATCAAATCCATAATCTTAAAAGCTGAAGTCCCCGATGAAAATGTAGACGATGTTATTGAACATCTTTCGATGCTTACTTTTATTGGCTTGGAAGTTAAAGATGGTGAATATAGATTTGCAGATGATCCGCAGGATAATAAGAAAAATCAGATCTTAGCTCGAAAATTGTGCGAAGCACGGAATGCCCCTCCAAATTTTAAAGTGCATCCCGCGTTTCGTGCGTTTTTAGAGACATGTTAAATTAAAATTCTTCTCAGCGAGGTTAGTAAAATGACAAAAAGACACGTTTTCGTTAGCTTTGATTATGAGAATGATAGACATTACAAAGCTCTTCTTCTAGCGTGGGATGCTAATCCAGACTTCGACTTTTCGTTTAGTGATTACTCTGCTTCAGAGATAAATTCTAATAATATTTC
>JBAYOE010000189.1:0-3252 GCA_041678405.1 Sphaerochaetaceae bacterium
GTATTCTTGAACTGACAAAGTCTTCTTTAGATAACTTTGAGCTTCTTTTAAAAAATCTTGTGGCAAGTGCCGATAAATCCCTCTCTACTTACTCTTCAAAATTCGAAATTTCCTTTTTTGATGAAAATCTGCAAGAAGCATTAATCAGAGAGAATGAGATTACAAAAGCTTTAATAGCTTTTACTGAGGGCAAAGAAGCAAAGAGTATTTACTTAAATTATCAACCGATAGTACGACTTGTTGATAACGAAGTTTGGGCTTTTGAAGCTTTAACCAGGCTGGAAACAGAAAACTTGGGCTTGGTAATGCCCTTGGAGTTCATCCCTATTGCCGAGAAATCCAAACTTATACTCCCTCTAGGGAAAAAGATTATTGAATTGGGGTGTCAGTTTATAAAGAAAGTGCATCAGAGTGGTTTTAGTAATATACTGCTTGCGATAAATATAAGCCCAACTCAACTTCTCGATTACGATTTTATCCCCTTTTTAGTTAAAACAGTGGGATTAATGAATTTGGAGAGCTCTTCCATTATCCTTGAGATAACAGAAAATGAGGTTGCTTTAAACAATGTCGAGATTAATACTGTATTAGGTGATTTAAAAGCGGTTGGCTTTCATGTTGCCTTAGACGATTTTGGCACAGGTTACTCTTCTTTATCAAAAGAACTCGAATTAAATATTGACTGCGTAAAAATAGATAAGCTTTTTATAGATCTCCTCACAGAAGGAGCCGGTCAGGAAAGCATTGTTGAAAACATAATTGGGATTGCCCATAAGCTGGAGCACTGTGTAATAGCAGAAGGGGTAGAACACGTTAGTCAAAAAGAACACTTAATGAGATTTGGTTGCGATATGATTCAAGGTTATTTATTTAGTAAGCCGTTAAGTGAACAGAAGGCATTTGAATTAATTTCAATAATTGATTAGCTTGAAAAGCAACTATAAAAACTTAATAAAAGGAAGAACGTACTGTTAGCCAAAAAAAATTGGACAAAATTAATAATCTCCTCTCTTTTTCTTGTTAGCTGTACGCTGGCAAGTGCTGCAGTTCAAATAGATGAATCGTTTGAGAGAATGCTGACAAATGAAGAGATTGTTTATATCCAACAAAGAGAACCGGTAGCTGCAATCATAGTCAGACAAGGAGCAGCACCCCTTATTTACGCTGATGAAAAAGGGAATGCCAAAGGTGTCTTTAGGAAGATTGTAGATTTAGTTTCAGCAAAAAGTGGGCTTGTATTTAAATATAGGGTTCATGAGACCGCAACTGCGGCATTCTCTGATTCAGGCGGTGAAGTATTTGTTGCAATTTCCGAGAACTACTCTACCGATGAGTTAATCTTGAGTGAACCTATTTTAATTACCGAGACAATCTTATTTGCCAATAAAAATATTAATTTAGAAAACCTCAAGAATAAAAAATTTGCAGCAGTTGAAAGGGGCCGTCTACCTGAAAATATCGAATCTGAAAATGTTCTATATTTTCCGACACGAGAAGCTAGTTTGAATGCAGTTGAGAAAGGCAGAGCAGATTATGGATTTGGTAATGTTTATTCGATTGCCTATTATACAGCTTTAAATAACTACAAAAATATTATTACTATTCCTAAACAAATAGAGATAAGAAAGTACTCTTTGGCACTTATGAATGATGATCCGCTTCTTCTTTCGGTTCTTAATAAGGCTATTGGAAGCATAGATGATTATCAGATGCAGTCAATAATACTTGAAGCTGCCGGTGATATTGAAAAAAAAGTAACCCTATCTTTAATAATTGATACATACGGGGAGTGGATAACTTTTGTTTCTTTGGTAGTTATTACTATTTTATCTGTCAGTGTACTTTCAAACGTCGTGGGAAAAAGAAAACACAAACAGTTAAATGCCAGATATGAGGCACTTTCAAAGATATCTAATGAGTGTTTATTTGAGTATAAAGTTAAGAAAAAACAACTGATTCTTTCAAAGCAATGCCACCAACTCTTTGACAGTGACAAAGTTTGGAAAGAGGCTACCCAACTTCTGATTACAAAGCTTGAAACAATAGTAAGTGAGAAATCAGAATTTACAATTAAGTTACCTCTTTTCAATGGGGAAACCGCTACTTTTAGAGCAACCAATTTGGGTATTGAAATGGAGAAGGGTTATCCCAAGATGGTTATTGGCAAATTGGTAGATATAAGTAGAGAGATTGACGAAAAGGAAAAACTGCTCCTGCGAAGCCAGGTAGACGGTCTTTCAAAAGTTTTAAATGCAACAACCACTAAAGATGAAATCGTCAAAGCCCTTAATGATAAAAGCGAAGAAACTCTGGGAGCCTTTATCTTAATAGACTGTGATGATTTTAAAACAATTAACGATACTTACGGACATTTGGTAGGAGACGATGTTTTAGGAATTTTGGGAGCAGCCTTAAAACATACTTTTGACAGCAACGAGATAATAGGAAGAATAGGAGGAGATGAGTTTTGCACCTATATTAATGGGGTTCCTTCTTTTGAATCTCTTGAAAAGAAATGTAACGATCTCTCTGAATCATTTAAATCCAAAAGCGGCATTATCGGAGCAACCTTAAGTATAGGTATAACTGCTGTTAAAAAAGGGGATACACTTGAAGATATCTTTAAACGGGCTGACAGAGCCCTCTATCAAGCAAAAACAGCAGGAAAATCAAAAATAGTTCAATATAAATAGTTTTATTAAAGTCTCTGTAAAAAAACTCACCATTTTCATAATTCAAAAAGTGTTATTTAACAAACACTAAAAAAATAGATACTGTCATATAATGACAGTAAACAATAACTATGAACAAATTAGTAAAAGCTATTAAAAACACAAAACCGGCGAATTTCAATCTCTTCTTAGAGGGGTTATCTGTAACCCCATCTGTAAGTTAGATTGATAAAACGTCGGTCTTTCCGGTGAAGAATCTATTAACTGCAATATAATAACGATTTGCTGTATAGCAGGGGTAGGACTCGAACCTACGACCTCCGGGTTTTAGTCGCAAACGATCAGCAAAAATGCCTAAATTTGGACTAAAAGGGGTGAAATTTAGCAAAATGCTCATTGAAAAATAATAAATACTGTCATATAATGACAGTAAACAATAACTATGAACAAGTTAGTAAAAGCCATAATTAAAGAAATTCCTCAAGCCTTATTTGGTGTGCACGACTTACAATCTCTTGGATTTAGAGATGAACACGTGCGATACGGTCTTATAAAGAGAGCCGTGGCAGCAGGAGATTTA
>JBAYOE010000190.1:0-3233 GCA_041678405.1 Sphaerochaetaceae bacterium
ACCGTTTATTTTAGGATTGCTGTCGGCTCCCGTTACTGCAATGACACTCTCCTCTTCAAACTCCATAACAAAGTTTGCACCAGTTATTTCAATCAAAGCCTCGTTTAGATCATTTCCGACAAGCAGATTGGCAAATCTTGCACTGTAGTGGTCCATTGTTCCGCTGTGGGCAATCCCGATATCCATATATCCCTTTCTTCCCTGCCACTCTTCGATAATGCTTTGAATGCCGGAAACTATAACTTTTGCCATTGATTAGACCTCCTCTTATAACGCAGGCGTAGCTTTACGCCCAGCTTCTTGCATTTTGCGAAGCTCTTTGGCATCGTCTTCTTTCGATGCATAAAAAGCCAACCACTCCTTCATTGAGAAGCGGCGTCCAACAATGTCGTATTCATATTTACCTTGTGCCACCTCATCATAAATTGCATCAACCTCCGGCTCACTGGCTTCATAAAACTGCAGAATATCGGTTGGTTTAAATAAAGCGGGACTCTCTTTGTACTGCTTATGTTTTTGATTGGCCTGAAAAATCGGAGCGGTTCTGCCAATCAGTTGATAACCTCCGCTGGATGCTACCCCAAAAATTGTTGAACAGTAATCGGCAAGGTCGACTGTGCCTTCCGGTGTCCAAGAGCGGGCCGGATTGTATTTGGGACAGGTGATGGCACCAGCAGGGTTTAACGGGTAGTAGTAGGGAAGCCCTGGGAAAAATCCAACCATTGAAACTAACCACTCAGTCCCGACAAACCGCTTTTTAAGCTCATTGACACTCATCCCATTGTACGAAGCCACGTATGCTAAATTACTGTTGTCTTTACAGTTTACAGCCGTGGGATTAATTTCATTGACATATTTTTCAATCGATTTTTTAACAAGCGAATGGTCAAATGCTATCGGCAGACGGATAAAACGTGTTTCGACAACGCTATCGGTTACGCTTGCCAGAGCCATTTCAATATCGCTGACAATCGAAACCAGTTTGCTCTCGGTAACCAGTAAAGGATCGTAGACGTATAAAAGGCTCTCTCCCCCCGGTACGGTTTCGATTAACCCTTTAATGGCCATTGTTTTGACTGTGGCATTGATGACAATGACCCGCATCGAACTAAGGATGATATCTTTTATGCTTTTGTCAGCCGAAGCTTTCGCACTGCCGTAGACTACCTCCACAAATCCATCTCCACCACGCCGGAAGACTATTTCAGGGCACTCATCTCTCTCTTCGATTCGCTTAATAACGGGATTATATTTACTTGCCATTTTTACCTCTCTCTTTCTGTTAAGTTTAATCAGTCAACTCTGATTTGCATTAAGATTTCGTCACCGCCGACTTTTTGACCGGCAGTAATAAAGACCTCCTCAATTACTCCCCCTGATTCTGCAAATATTTCATTTTCCATTTTCATTGACTCCAAGATCAACAGAGGCTGTGACTCCTCTATCCGATCACCTTTTTTCACAATGACCTCCAGTACTGTCCCAGGCAGCGGTGATCTAAAATCGATTAGTTCTGCCATGTAAAATTCCTCCTTAAAAACTAAATAGCCCAACCGGCAAATTCTTTGACCTTTTTCTCATCAACTCTGTTGTTGATGGCATCACTGAGACTTCGCTCAATAATTCCAACGGCTTTTTTAGCCTCATCTTTTGTGAGAACCAACGGCGGAGTCATCTCTAAAACATTCGAAGAAATACCTGTACAAAAAAGAATCAACCCAAGTTCGTAGCATCGATAGGAGACAACCGCAGCTAAATCGGAAGCCGGCTTTTTACTCTTTCTGTCTAAAACAAGTTCTATTCCGATTATTAAACCCCGCCCTCTGACATCTCCGATGACATCGTATCGTTTTGCCAAAAGCAAAAACTCATTTTTTAAAAAATCGCCAATAACAGCGGCGTTTTTAATCAGTTTCTCATCCTCAATTATCGCCAAAGTCTCCAATCCGCAGGCACAGGCCACAGGATTTCCCCCCGTGGTAAAAAGATGGGCACCGGTAGCTGCATCCATTATTTCTTTCCGCCCGACAACTGCACTTAAAGGCTGTCCCGAAGCCATCGGCTTACCCAGTACTACCGCATCGGGATTTACCTCGTCATGGTTGAAACCAAACATCTTGCCGGTTCTGCCGTAACCGACTTTAACCTCATCGAATATCAGATAGATTCCGTTATCTTTGCAGATTCGCTGCAACTCTTTAAAATACCCTTTGGGAGGTACCACATCTCCGCCGTCGCTTTGAACGGCTTCGGCAATTATTGCTCCTACTTGGTTGGCAGGAACAACCGAACCCAGGACAAACTCCTTTACATATTTAAGGCAGAAAAAATTGCAGGTTTCGAGTTCTTTGGCAAACGGACAACGGTAACAGTAAGGATAGGCAATCTTAATTACATTCCCTCCCCCGATAAAAGTACTTTGGGCAGGATGGCCGCTCATAGAGTACGAGCCCATCGTCATTCCGTGGTACGAGCCTACAAATGTAATGATTCGGGGTCGTTTTGTTGCCAACGGCAACATTTTGGCCAAGAGCTCGTTTGCATCTGAGCCGGAGTGGCCAAACCAAACCTTTTTTTCAAAATCGCCGTCAATTAAAGCACATATTTTTTCACCAAGCAAAATACTCTCTTCACTCATAATTGAAGTCAGAGAAGAAAAAGAGAG
Source organism: Sphaerochaetaceae bacterium (assembly GCA_041678405.1). Lineage (GTDB taxonomy): Bacteria > Spirochaetota > Spirochaetia > Sphaerochaetales > Sphaerochaetaceae > JBAYOE01. Next base: position 2,666 of record JBAYOE010000190.1, read on the forward strand.
TTTTTGCATCTGTTCGTTTGCCGCTTTAATGATTCGTGGGTGGCAGTAGCCGGTATTTGCAACCGCCCAACCGGCTGAAAAATCAAGATACTCTTTTGAATCTGCGTCAGTAAGGGTGCTCCCCTTACCCCTTTGAGCTACTACAGGAAAAAATCTAAGTTTAAGAACATCCGCAATAACATTTTTATCCCGTAAATATAGTTCGTTCCCATTCATATCCACTACCTCTTTTCTTTCATTAGGAGTGACGAAAAAGCAATGAAAACAAATATTTACATAAAATTATGTTCAGCTGTCCTACCTTCAGGTATAAGCCACAACAAGTGATTTGTCAATAAAAATCAAAAGTTAATTCCTATTACACTCGAAAGTTAATAAAATTATAATTTAAAAAAGATACAAATTAACCACCGGTTTTCATCTGTTAAGGGGCGCACAAAAAAGCGGTTTTAATTGACGCTTATTGACCACCGTGATAGCATTTCCAAATCACCTAATAATTAAATATGGAGGAAGGTATGAAACTAAAGAAAACCCTTGTGGTGCTTGCTTTGGTTCTGGTCATGAC
>JBAYOE010000191.1:0-3216 GCA_041678405.1 Sphaerochaetaceae bacterium
AGCCTGGATGAGTGCCAATGGATATGAAACTCTGGACCAATTCAGAGCAACTATCCACAAACAGGAAATTCTCGGTGACGGATGGGAAATTATTCCGGCTTTAGAGCCAGCTCTTTGTAATGGGTGTGCTATTTGTGAAAAGGTCTGTTTTAAGCAGGCTATCACAATGGTCGATAAAAAACCGGTTTTCGATTATTCGGAGTGTGTAAGATGCGGAGTTTGCATAACTTCATGCCCGAAAGATGCAATTTTGCAAAAAAGGAGTGCACTATGAAAAAAGTACGAGCTTTAGTGGTTTGCTTGATTCTACTTATGGTAGTATCAACGACTGTTTTTGCTGGCGGTGCAAAAGAACCAGCAAAAAAAGATGACGGATTTAAAATGGTAATGGTTACAAACGTATCGGGTCTTGGTGATGAAGGATTTAACGATGCAGCATGGATTGGTTTTACCCGTGCCAGAGACGAGCTGGGAGCCTCCATTGCCGTTATCGAATCAGGAGAACAGTCTCAATATGTTCCTAACCTCCAGGCTGCTGCCGAAAGAGGTTACGATTTAATCGTTGCGGTTGGATTTCTCCTTGAAGATGCTGTGGCAGAAGCAGCTAAACAGTATCCTGACAGCTATTTCGTAATGATTGACGGAACTGTAAATCTGCCAAACGTCGTTTCGGTTATGTTTAAAGAGCACGAAGCAGCTTATCTTTCCGGAATTATTGCCGCTTTGACTACAGAGACAAAAAAAGTTGGATTTTTAGGTGGAATGGAGACTCCTCCGGTTATCCGCTTTGAAAGTGGATGGAGAGCCGGCGTAAATACAATCGACCCCAAAATTGAAAACGTCATCGGGTTTGTCGGATCTTTTGGAGACCCCGGAGCTGCTAAAGAGCAGGCTTTAATTATGTATCGCCGTGGTATCGACATCATCCAAGGTGTTGCCGGTATGAGTGAAATCGGACTTATCGAAGCTGCAAAAACAATGAACAAATGGGTTATCCCCTGTGATAAAGATAAGACTGAGATGTGTGAAGGCAGACAGTTAACCTCTTCTATTAAGAGAATTGACGAAGCTGTTTTAACAGTTGCTAAAGATGTAATGAAAGGTGTCAAAACCGGCGGTGTTCTCTCTTTGGGACTAAAAGAGAAGTCTGTAGGAATACCAGAAGTTTCCAGAAACGTTGTTGATCCTAAGATTATGGCTCTTATTGATGAAGTAACAGTAAAAATTGCCAACGGTGAGATTGTAGTTCCCTCTAACAGAGAAGAACTGGCAGCATTTGTCCCGCCAAAAATTATGTAGGAAACATTAAATTTTGCCAAAGGAGAGGAAAGGAATGAAAGAGCCAATTTTAAGATTAGAGAATATTACAAAAGTATTTCCTGGAGTTTTGGCAAATGATCAGGTCAACTTAGAAGTGCAAGAGGGGGAAATTCTTGCACTTCTAGGTGAAAACGGGGCAGGAAAATCAACTTTGATGAACGTCCTATTTGGTCTTTATACCAAGGACGACGGCGCCATCTATTTTAGAGGCGAAAAAGTTAATATTACCTGCCCCAAAGATGCTATAAAGTTAGGTATAGGGATGGTTCATCAACATTTTATGTTGATTGACAACTTAACTGTAGCTGAAAATTTCATATTAGGCAGTGAGCCGACAGAGAGAGGTTTGCTCAGCCTTAAACAAGCAAAAAAGATAGTCAATCAGTGTTCTAAAGAGTATGGGTTGAGTATAAACAGCGACTCTTTAGTTGCCGATATCTCTGTGGGAGAACAGCAGAGGCTTGAGATTCTAAAATCTTTGCATCGGGGAGCTAAAATACTTATTCTAGACGAACCGACTGCCGTTCTTACCCCTCAAAAAGTCGAAGAACTTTACAAGGTTCTGAGAGACCTAAAATCCAAAGGTCACTCAATAATTCTGATTACCCATAAGCTTAAAGAGATTAAAGATATCAGTGACCGCGTAGCTGTAATGCGCTCGGGTAAGGTAGTAGGAGTTCATGAGACTGCCACAGTGACAGCGGAAGAACTTGCCGAGCTGATGGTCGGAAGGCCCGTAGTTCTAGAAGTAACAAAAGAGAGACAAAAAACAGGGGAACGGATTTTAGAGGTTAACAATCTCCATGCAAAAGATTACAGAAATCTCACTGCCCTCAACGGGTGTTCTCTGCACGTGAAAAGTGGAGAAATAGTGGGAATTGCCGGTGTGGATGGCAATGGCCAATCTGAATTGTTGCAGGTTCTCTCCGGTTTCATTGTTAGAGATGAGGGTGAAATCATTATTAATAACCGAAATCTCCCCAGAAAGTTTGCTCAGAAAGAGGTTTATGACTGTGGTGTTGGCCATATCCCCGAAGACCGGATGAGGATGGGAATAATAGCCGACTTTACAGTAGAAGAGAATCTACTTTTGGGTTTTGAAAATGATGAACGCTACAGCAGCCGTTATTTTCTTAAAAAAGATGCTATTCACAATAGGGCCGTTAATCTGATTAAAGAGTTTGACATCAGAACCCCCAGTCCCCTTACCGAGGGGGGAAAGCTCTCCGGTGGAAATCAGCAAAAAGTTATTTTAGCCCGGGAGATCTCTAAAAACCCAAACCTTTTAATAGCTGCACAGCCGACAAGAGGCCTTGATGTAAGTGCCATTGAGTTTGTTTATCAACAGCTGTTGGAACAGAGAAAAGAGGGAAAAGGAATTTTGCTGATCTCTTTTGAGCTTGATGAAATATTTGCTCTCAGTGATCGGATATTAGTGATATATGGAGGCGAAATAATAGCAGAATTTACCCGGTCTGAAGCTACGGTAAAAGAAGTGGGTCTCTGCATGGCCGGTGTAAGGAGAAAGTCGAATGATTAATAAAGAAAAACAACCTCTCTATCATAAATTTAGAAATTCACTAATACAGTCTGTCGGGAAAATGGCAGACCCCATTATTGCCATAATTATGGCTCTTTTAGTCGGGAGTATCATAATTGCCATCACAGGGGATGATGTATTATTGGCAATCACCTCTTTGGTACTGGGAGCTTTTGGGAATATGAGAAGTTTAGGTCAATCATTTTTGGCTGCAACTCCAATCCTATTTACGGGCTTAGCTTTTGCCGTAGCATACAGAAGTGGAATTTTCAACATCGGAGCGGAAGGACAGTTTCTTGTCGGTGCTATTGCCGGAGCCTATGTGGGGACTCTGTTTATCGGCCTACCCTCATATC
>JBAYOE010000192.1:0-3212 GCA_041678405.1 Sphaerochaetaceae bacterium
TCCTACCATATCAGGATGTGTCCAAATTTGATTGTTGTCCTTGCCGTTTGATTGTTCGTGAAAAATTGTCTTTGAGTAGGTGTCCGTATTTTTTAAGTAACTACTTAAAAGTTTATGTAAATCTCTTTCGTCAAAAGATTTTACTTTGTGATTCTTTGTAGCTTTTATTATTTGATTTTGAATATCTCCGGATAAAATGTCAATCCCAATATTTTGTTCATTTTTTGTCAAGTAGTAGGAATAAATCCCACCATCTTGTTTGATACGCCTAACTCTTGTGTCACCGTTACGAATGAAGTCGCCAAGACAAGCCGAAACTGTCGAGCCAGGTGTTTTACTTGCTCCAAAGTCAAAATACTTTTCAGCAAGAATATGATTTAAAACTTCTGAGTAATTTGTCAAATTACCAATGTCTTCTAAACTTTTTATTACGGCTTCTTTTAATGTCATTGTCTATTCCTTTTTATGTTACGGTCGATAGTCTTACCATTGGCAGGTAAATCCTAAATACTCGCAAAGATAAATATTTATCCTGAATAAATTATTCTAAAAAAATATTTCTTATTGTGCATTGCGTATTTTGGCTAAATATTATTTTGAGGTGCTGGTAAAAAAATTGGCTATTCTAAAGTAGAAAAATTCTCTATCTCTTGTTCCTTGATTTACAGAAATAAATCTTTGTATTTTACTATTTATGCATTCAGCAATTGCATTGGTTTCTCCTTTTACAAAGTAATTCATTATCATTTCTTGATTTCTTTCTACAAGAGATTTAAAGTTCTCCATTTCAGGAATTTCACTTCTATCAACCGCTTTATACCACTCTTGTAGTCGTTGTAATAAAATAGTTCTTTCCTCGCCGATATTCTCTTTTTTATACCAATCTCTAAATTCGCATGATAGTAAATAACTTTCATTTATTTCAGGAAAGAGTTCAAATAAGATTTGTGCTCTTTCTCTTTGATTCTCAGTTAAATCATTAGGATATTTATAGAGTAAATAGCGACTTCTTGCCAGAATTTCAAGCAAAGTTTCTCCATTTTTCATTCTTTTCTCTTTATAATAAAAGTTCTTATGTTTGTATAGTTCTCCATTTATTCGACATTTTTTCTTACGTTCCTTTTCGCTATCTTTAAATGCCTGATACTCTATTCTTTTACGCGTAAGTTCTTCCTGACGATAACGGACACGTACATCTTGGCAAGCATTTAATAGATGTCTTATAATGTGAAATTTATCTGCAACATGACGTGCATTACAGAATACTTGACGACAAAACCAATCATAACTTGGAGACAAATCCCGTGTTATACTTTTTACATCAAAACCTTTTAAATTAAAAGAGGGAAGTAATTCTATGAGTTCTGATGCTTTGACACTACAGGCTAAAAGAGCTATTTTTCCATTCGTGCGATTAGAAAGAATAGTATGTACCTCCTCTCCGATTAGTTTCTCATCAATAGCCATATCTTCACCAAAGTTTTCTAAAGATAGAATAGGAACACGTATCCTTTTTTTAATCCCTTGTTTTTTTATTTCAATATCATGGCGATGTCTTTGAGAAATCGTTTGGGGATCAAGAAAACCACTTAAACTATCTCGATACCATCGATGTAGTTTCTGAGGATTAATCAGTAAAGAATCCCCATAAGGAGTTATATTCCCCAAGTGAACATCCAACTTCTTCTTTTAAAAAAGCCGCAAATTCATGCGTAGCTTTTACTCCTTCAGGATGTAAGGAATAACTATTACTGACGTGTTTATCTTCATTGGCTAATTTCCACCGTCGACGATATACTTTATAAAATACTGGTTTGTCCTTAAGGGGAAAACTCTGTAACTCAACAGGATTACAAAAACCATCTAACACAACATTATCTGTGGAAGAAAAACAACTTGGAATATTACTTTCCTTCTCCTCTAAGCGAAATTCTATTCGATCTTTGTATTCTTTAACTCCTGATAAGAGAAAATCTGATAAACTTTCCGGCACAATTACCGAAAGTAAATCTTGAAAAAGATTTATTGATGTCATAACTTTTTTTGAGGACAAAGATAAAAGATATTAACCTAATTTTTTTATCAGCACCTCAAAATAATATTTAGCCGCATTTTATTTACAAACTTTTATGCCAATGGACATCGTTCACAGCAAGGGTTATCGGCAATTATTAGTGGCTTCCCTCCCACTCCTGTTTATGATATTACGCACAATTTCGAAAAGTATCCTCATTTAAATAGTATGGTACAAGATTTGAATCAATTAGGCTATCATAGTTCCTTTTATTTTGGGGGAGATCTCGTATATGGAAATTTAAAAGCCTATATGATGGCAAATCAATTTGATAGAGTAATTGATGAAAAGTCGTTGCCTGCTCATTTTGGAAGGGGAAAGCTCACTATTTATGATGAACATCTATTGACATATCATATTGAAGAGATGAACAAAGAGCAAGAGCCTTTTTTTAGCATGGTTTTTACCGGTAGTACACACTCCCCGTATGATGAACCAAAGATTGTGGAGCAATTGACGTGGAATTGTCCTGAAATTGACTATTTGAATTCTGCAAAATATACGGATTATTCTTTAAAAAAATATTTTGACTTAGTAAAAAAAGAGGCGTGGTATGAACGAACATTATTCATTTTGGTAGCCGACCATAGTCACCGAACGCATCTGCAACGAGATTATCACAGTCCTGAATACCAACACATTCCGATGTTATGGGTAGGCGGGGCTATCGCGGAGGAGTATCGCGGTACTACTTACGAAAAGTTGGCTTCGCAGGTAGATATTCCCAAAACGCTACTTCATCAATTGCACCTTTCTGCAGACAATTACCAATGGAGTAACGACATTTTCAATCCTTATACGCAAGAATTTGCCGCTTTTGAAACGCTACAGGGGATAAATTGGATACGGAAAGATATTTTTCTTCGTTACGATGGATTTAAGAACTACTTCTATCCCACAACTTTTGCCGAAGATTCTATATTACAACAAGAACAACTTTATACCAAAGCTTTTTTACAGCAACTTTACCAACAATATTTAGATTTTTAAAAAAATAGAGAAAAAAATGCTGGTTTTATCTTCCCAATAAAAAAATCGCAGGTTTTTTATGAAAATTGATTCGTTTTTTTCTCCATTGGGCTACGGTATCTGTAATAATTACCTCTTCGGGAGTAGTAAGTTGAATGGCGACACATAA
>JBAYOE010000193.1:0-3211 GCA_041678405.1 Sphaerochaetaceae bacterium
CGCATTTGAAGAGTTGAATTTTAATACTCGGCATTAAAGACCACGGTGCGGTTACCGTAGATGAGTATCCGGTGCTCCAAATGGGCCTGAACTGCCCTTGAGAGAACCTGTCTTTCAACATCTTTTCCGATTTGGCGCAGTCCTTCGGGACTCAGCTCGTGGTTTACCCTCACAACATCCTGCTCAATTATAGGGCCTTGGTCTAACTCTTCACTGGCATAGTGGGCAGTAGCCCCAATCATTTTTACCCCCCGCTCATAGGCTCGCAAATAGGGATTAGCCCCTTGAAACGCCGGTAAAAATGCATGGTGGATATTAATGACTTTTCCGTGCCAGTCTTTGATAAAATCGCTTGTTAAAACCTGCATATAACGGGCTAATACAACCAAGTCGATATCGTGTCTTTTTAATAATTCCCGAATTTGAGCCTCCTGTTCCCCTTTCTGTCCCTTTTTAATTGGCAGATAGTAATAAGGAATCCTAAACTGGTCGGCAATAAACTCTAAATCGGGATGATTGCTGATAATAAGTGGGATATCACAAACAAGATCCCCTTCGTGCTGGCGGCTGAGCAGGTCAAATAGACAGTGACTGGTTTTTGAAACCAAGATGGCTGCTCTGTTTCTGTAGTCGGTAAAGTGACATTGCCAAGTTAATTCCAAGTCCTGGGCAAATAGGGCAAACTCGTCCTGAAGCTCTTTTCTGGTTGTTCTTAGGTCGTTTAAGTCGAGCTCTATTCTCATATAATAGCGGCTGCTACGGGTATCAGAGTGTTGCTGGCAATGTAAAATATTGTAGCCCCTCTGGTAAAAATATTGACTTATTGTTGCCAGTAAACCTTTGCGGTCATCACATTGAATTAGAAATATAATTTTTTTCATTGTTTACAAAAACTCCATCAGAGGATTTTTTATGAGTATATGAAGGAGTTTATTAAGTTGCAACCTCTTGTTCATTAGTTAGTATTTCAACTCTCTGTTCAATCTCATCTAAAGTTTTACGAATCTCTTTTGCAATGGAAGATCCCTCTTCAAAAAGCTTGACAGCCTGCTCAATGGTAGTTGAACTTTCTTTCAATTTAGCACTGATTTCTTCCATCTTTTTTAATTTATCTTCAATGCCCATCTTTATTTCTCCTTGATGCTGACGGTTTTCGCAGTAACTTTTCCCTTACTGAAAGTTATCTCTATCTGCTCTTCGACTTTCAGCGTATTTGCGTCAAATACAACTTTATTCTCCTCTGTTGTTACGATTGCATAACCTCTTTCTAAAACTTTTATTGGATTTAAGGTCTCTAAATTGCTTTTTTGGAGTTTATAGCGGTATTCTAAATTCTCAATTCTTTTGGAAACAGTGTTAAATATCTCCTCTTTTAGGTCATCTAGTGTAATTTTTATCGTTGAGAGCCTGGTTCCCAGATACTCACGCATCCTCTCAAAGGTAAAAACCATGGCCTCTTTTTTTGCCAAAGAGATCCGATTTTTTACCAAAGATGCAAGGTCTTCGCTGTAGCGCTTAACCAGTTGACTCAGATTTAAAAATGGTTCACTTATGATTTCAGCTGCAGCGGTAGGGGTACTTGCTCTGACATCGGCAACAAAATCACTTAGAGCAAAGTCGATTTCATGACCGACTCCGCTGACAACTGGAATCACAGATTGATAAATAGCCTCAACGACAACTTTTTCACTGAAAGGCAAAAGATCCTCTAAAGAACCACCGCCTCTACCGACGATAAGGATATCGACTAACTTCTCTTTATTAGCCCTTGTAATTTGTTTTGCGATATTATCTGCAGCATTTTCACCCTGAACCAAGGAGGGATAAACCAACAGTTCTATCGCTTTGGCTCTCCTTCCAAATGTCTGAATGATATCTTGCAAAGCAGCTGCGGTGGGACTGGTAACAATACCGACTCTTTTAGGATATTTTGGAAGACTCTTTTTTCTGCTTTGTTCAAAGTAGCCCAAAGAGGCAAATTCCTGTTTCCTTTTTTCCAGTAAAAGGAGGATATCGCCTGTGCCGCTGAGAGTAATTGAGTCACAGATAACTTGGTAGGAACCTCTTTTGGCATATAGCGATAAAGAGCCTTTAACAACAACCTTATCACCGTCTTTGGGGGCAGAAGAGAGATTCCAGCTTCTGTTTTTAAACATTATTGCTGAGATAGTAGCTTCATTATCATTGAGTTGAAAATACCAGTGACCGCTTGAGGCAATTTTAAAATTAGAAATTTCCCCTTCGATAGAGACTGCTCTGAAGCTCTCCTCCAAACTCTCTTTTATTAAGAAAGTGAGTTCGCTGACACTGAATATGTGATTTTCAAAAAGGTTCATACGATGATTAAAGAAGAAGGCAGCTCAAAAGAGCTGCCCCTATCTGACAACAAAAGTGTCAGTCGGCTAAGATAGCACCTGTTGGACAGGCGTCGAGACAGGCACCACAACTTATGCAAAGATCAGCATCAATTACGTAGATGTCCCCTTCGCTAATTGCCTCTGTCGGGCACTCCGGAAGACATGACCCACAAGCGATGCAGTCTTCGGTGATAGTATAAGCCATAAAAGACTCCTTTTGAGAAATTATCCACCATGATAATATTACTAATTACCCAAAGGGGTCAAGGTATAGAACAAAAATATTGGGAGCAAGTACCATATACTTATTTTTTCATATATTGAAATTAAGTTATTCGGGTATTTGTTAAAAAAATAGTAGAACAGCCGGTTGTGTTTAGATCTTACACTTGCACTACAATTATCAAATAGTTATAGTCGCTAAAGGTTATTTGAAGGAGAAAGCAGTTGTTTAAAGAGTTGGTTTTAGCTGAAAAGCCCTCAGTGGGAAGAGAAATTGCAAAGGTCTTAGGATGCAATAAAAATAACAACGGCTACATTGAAGGGGGTCAATACATTGTAACTTGGGCTTTCGGCCATTTAATGGAGTTGGCTAATCCCTCTTACTACGGTGAGAAATACAGAAGATGGTCATTGGAAAATCTCCCCATCATTCCACCGGTCTTACAAGAACTCCCCATTGAGTCAACGATTGAGCAGTACAACACAGTTCTCTCTTTAATCGAAAGAGAAGATGTCTCTACAATAATTATTGCCACTGATGCCGGCAGAGAGGGAGAATTGGTTGCCCGTTCTGTTATTAAAGCATCAAACAGTTCAAAACCAATTAAAAGACTCTGGATCAGCAGTCAAAC
>JBAYOE010000194.1:0-3179 GCA_041678405.1 Sphaerochaetaceae bacterium
AGTCAGCTTAGGCGGAACACTAGGAGGAGCTTGGGATCTAGGGGATTCCCTTCAAGGACTTAAATATATTTGTCATTGCGATACCCCATATAACGAGAAATCAGAAAGCTTTAAAGGTATTTATTTAAAGGGCAAAGTAGGAGCTGCTTTACAGTTTGACACTGCAGCCTTCTTCTCCTCCAAATGGGCCAGTATCTTTGCTAGAACTTACCATGAACTGAGTCTGCAAAGTTATACCAATGTGGGAAAAGGGGGTGCATGGAACTTTGAGATGAGTGGTTATAAAGGCGACGGTCTTTTTTATCACGGTGAATATATAGTCGGTTACAATATGCCTCTAATTTTAGACAAGGTTGCAGTAATGGTGGAAACAGACATAAACAACTTCAACGATTTTATGTCTACCGATATGCTTATTACGTTAAGTCCCCTCTTAAATTTCAGAGTTCTAGATAACTTGAATATCACCGCATTAGTTCAATTCAACAATAAAGCTTCCCACATACCGGATTATGCTGATATGGCTAATAATGCCATACAAACGAAACCTATTGCTTTTTCTAAAGCTGTCGGAATGGTAACCTACAGTTTTTAAATTAATCAATTCGATAGAAGCTGAACTCAGCTTCTATCGATTGTTCTTTTAAATCAGAAAGTAAGAATTCTTTATTTCAATTATGCTTTGTCATGACATAAAAAAGGGAAAACTCGTATGTCAAACTCCCCAACCTTTTTGTAAAAGAAGGAAAATACAGATAGGGACAAAAATGAATTGCTAAAACCCTTTGAAAAATATTTTGCGTTAATTGAGTTTCAAGATGGCTCGTTCAATAGAATCTTTAATCATTGGATATAGAGCTTTGCCCAACTTAAAAACTTCAGTAGTTCCCTGACGTAATTCTGAGCTATTAGAATAAAATGCCCACTCAGAATTTATGATGGCACGAGAAATATAGATGGGATGTTTTCGGCTATCAAATCCTCCACTAATTTGTTCATTGAGGTAACATTTCCATGCAGCACAATCTTGCAGCGAAAGTTTTTTATCGTATTCCCTAAAAAAGTGATAAAAAAGCCATACTTCAAAACACGGATTACTTTGAGCCACAAACCAAACTTTATCCTCTTTCCCAAGAAAGTATTTCGGTAAAGAATCCTTCCCTTCAAAAAAATCTTCTTTCGCTTGTTTTAGCAATCCGGAAGGTGAGTTATTCCCTTGAGAATCCGCTTTAATTATTTCAAGTTTTACCCGTGAACTGATTTTTTCAAAATATTCAAAGTACTTTGGCTCTCGCCTGCTTCCTTCGCAATAAATAATAAAAAGGCTAGCATCACGTTCAGGTTCTTTCCTTTCAAATAGGCGGTTCTTTAAAATCATATTTATCCCAATTAAGATCATTTAAATTAGTAAGAAACGGGATAGCCCCATATCTGCCTGTTAGATATCCTTTTTGGATATCTTTAGTATTGTGCTCTTTAAAATCACAAAGAGAGTATAGATCTGTACAACCTGAAGTATCTTTTTCAACGAACCATATTTCATCTTGCCTAAAAAACTCTTGATTAAGAAGATTTGATTCATGGGTAGTAAATATTAATTGTCCCTTAGTCGTCATGTCTTTTGAAAATTTTTTAATAATTTCTATAATTAGAAGTGGATGTATGCTTCGCTCTAATTCATCAATAAAATATGTTACATCTGAGGCTAATAAGTTCCTAAATGCAGGCAAAAATTCAATTAGCCGTTGTGAACCGTCGGATTCTTCCGATACATTAAAAATAACCTGTTTCCCATTTCTGTCTTCATGCAAAGTTTGCAGTTGTTTAACAACTATTTTATTATTTTGAACAACTATAACTACTTCCTCCCCGCGTTCGTTAATATAGCCGACCATGGATTCAGTTCTATTTTCTAAATTTCGGACAATCTTATCCATTACCTGCTTATTATCATCACCAAAAAATTCTTCAATCGTTTTTTGTGTTGTCAGAATCTTTTTAATTCCTACATCAAATGAACATAAAAGATCTTCTGCATACTTGTGGAAACTCTCATCGATATCCAATAAATGCGGTAATCCAAGAGGTTTAGATGTTGGTGTAACAGTAACTAATTTTTGTTCAAACCACCTGAATGCCTGACAGACATGGTAAAAAACAGGATTTTCTAAATCAGCAATAATTTTTAAAGCAGTCTTGTTAGGTTTAATCAAATTCTTCTCTAAAATTTCTTTAAGTAAAAGAATCTCTTTATTTTGCATATTCTCTTCAGAAAGTTGTAAAGAAGTTTTGCCGTCTCCCGTTGTTGAACGTTCAAAAATCAATATATCCTCACTCTTTCCAAGTCCGGAAATATAAAGTTCTTCTTTTAGGACACTTCTTTCTCCAAGTTCTAAAGCATAAAGATATGCTTTTCCCTCAATTAAAAATTCAATGGCAAGAAGTGTTGGCTTATCGGTAGAATGAAAGTGTTTCATTCTTTTAAGCAAGAAAGGACTAGGTAAATCAGAGGATACTACAAGATTCCGCAAGAACTCGATTGCTAGAACTAAGTTTGACTTTCCTGATCCGTTTGCTCCGTAAAAAGATGCAAGTTTTAATACTTCAATACCATTACCAACTTGGTACTTATGATTCTTCAATCTGGAAAAACGAGGAGCAGGAAACATATTAATTTCAGTGGTTCTGCCAAAAGAGTATATATTATCTAAAACACATCTTATAAACATACGTGATTTTATCACGTTATATACATTATTTCAACTATAAAGGTAATTTTTATTGCCAATTTCAAGTTTTTAAAATATATTTTTCACGTTAATCTAGAATTTAAAAAGCAATATCTTAATTAAAACTTACAGCAAAGATTATAATGAATACGTCAAAACATCCATACAAAAAAATAATGGTAATTATTAACAAAGCAGACATTTTAAGGAGTACTTTGATTATTCTAGAATCAAGTGTGATTATGGTTTAAGTTAAACCTGCTTAATTAACTGAAAAGATTTCAACTATTATTGTATCTTCGAATGTTCCGGCAGGGGCATTTCCGGCAGTGGTAGGACTAACATTGTAAATTGATATATCCCTTTGGTTTAATGTATAGGTAAGATTATTCCAAGGATATAAAGTCCCCCCTGTGACAGCAGTATTGCCGAACTTAAGTGAATAGGGTA
>JBAYOE010000195.1:0-3161 GCA_041678405.1 Sphaerochaetaceae bacterium
AAACTCCACAGATAAAAGGAGTGCTCTTTAATCCCCGGAATATTAAAATCTGCAGGTTCGGCTCCGGTAGCTATGAGAAGTTGATCGTAGTTATAATTACCGATATTGCCTTTTAAAAATTGCCTTTCAAAATCGATATTAACAATCTCATCCTGGATGACATTCACCATTTTACCGGCGAATATACGATTATATGAAATTTTAACGGAAGCTTCGTCGACACGGTTGCCTGCAACCTCATGCAGTTCAGTCATCAATGTATGGTATTTGTGTCGGTCAACTAGTGTAATGTCTACTTGGTCTTTATGTTTGCGAAAAGCTTTATGTAAAACTTTGGCCGCATGGACACCCGCATAGCCTCCGCCAAGAATAACAATTTTTTTCTTATCCATGACCCACTCCTTATTGTATGGCCTTTTACCCATAAGATATAACCAATTTCACTGATTGAACACTCTAAATTCAATCCTCCATAGTTGCTGTTTTTTCCGAAATGCGATATATCACAGATATAGTAATAACATGAAACGGAAACGAATTGCAATTCAGTTGTTTTTTATCGGAATGATTTTTCCCTTAATTTTTACTATTTCTTGTGCCAGAGTGCCCAAAAATAGGAGCGCTGAACCTGTGAGTCGCTCAGAAATCATGTTGGGTACTGTCTGTAGAGTGACTATTTATGACAATCCTCAAGAGGAGGCTTTTAAGGCTGCTTTTCAAAGAATTTCTGAAATTGAAGCTAAGATGAGTCTAAAAAAAGAGGCCAGTGAGATTAACAAAATTAATGCCAAAGCCGGCTTGGATTTTGTAGAGGTCTCTTCCGATACTTTTAAGGTAATAGCGAAAGCTTTGGAGATAGCTTCTTTAAGCACAGGCGCATTTGATCCTACGGTAGGATCTTTAGTTGGTTCTTGGGATATCGGCGGCGATAACCCAAGGCGACCCAGTGAGAGTGAAATTGATTCTTTACTTCCTTTAATAAATTATAAAGATGTTGAACTCGATTTTTCCAATAACAGCGTAAAATTAGCCAAAGAGGGGATGATACTCGACTTAGGGGGTATTGCCAAAGGGTTTGCCGCAGATGAGGTAGCCAAGACTTTAAGAGAGTACAACGTTGAAAAGGCAATCATAAATCTCGGCGGAAACATTTTGGTAATGGGAAATAAAATGGATCAGAGCCCTTGGAAAATAGGGGTTCAAAATCCCGACGCAGAGCGGGGAGGACATGTCATTGTCCTCGATTTAGAAGATCAAACTCTCGTTACCAGCGGCCCTTATGAGCGGTTTTTTATCCTCGACGGTGTTGTTTACCACCACATTTTAGATCCGGAAACCGGATATCCGGTAATCACCGATTTAACAAGTGCTTCGATTGTTACCACCGAATCTATGACAGCCGATGCTCTTTCAACAGCAATTTATGTTTTAGGCTTGCAAAAAGGATTGGATTTAATTGAGTCTTTAAGCGGCGTTGAAGCAATATTCATCGATTCGCAACACAACCTCTATCTTTCAAGCGGAATCGAAAATGAAGAGATTAACTACGTAGTCAGTAATCCCGATTTTAAAGTCGTTCCGAGTAAAAAGAGTCCGTAAAAAAGAATCAGCTGAATTGCCACAACAAAATAATCTTTGAGTGTTGCCTTCTCTTTTTTAGCTGCTTGGTTTGTTCCCTTTTTTTCTTCCAAATTCAATAAAAGTTGATCCATAGCCTTTATAAGGGGTCTTTTCTGTTTTATGGTACTCCACGTCAGGGTAATCTGACCGACATAAAAAAGCTGCAGAGAGACTAAGGAACCAAATTTTCCAGGAAACTGAGGACGGTCACTTACCATGTAAAACGAGAGATACAATAAAGTTATTAATATCAAAGCTTTGCGCAGGCCTACGATCAAAGCACCTAAGGTTATGGGGAAAGAGAAAACTGTAATGATTATCAATCCGTTTGGCTGAGTTAAATGGATTAAAGGGATGGAGAACAATAAGAGCAAATTGGGGATAAGCTTAAATTTACGACCGCTTTTAACAGCCAGAAAGACACAGTAAATTGCCTGAATGAAGAGGATAATAACATTGTGGTGGAGAAAAACAGCGGGAAGCATCAGCAGGCCGCTTATCAACTTGATATAATTTTTATCCATCGCTTCTCTCCGCCAGGTGGTTTTTATACCACAAGCTACTTAGTGTAAAGCTGTTGGCAAAAATCCCCAAAACCATGGATGTAATTAAGCCGACAATTAAAAACGGAGGGGCAATGAATCTAACTGTCGAGCCGAAGAGCAGATGACGGGCTAACTCTAACTGGGCAATGTTACTGCTCAGTGCCCCACCGACAGAAACTCCTATAAAACTTACTCTCTTTTTAAAAAGGGAGTAGATAATTTTCATAACCAAGGCACTGGAAAATGTCCCTACCAAAGAAAACAGTCCGACATAAGAGAAAAGGGTTCCGCTTATCAGAGCCTGACCGAAGAACTTCAAAAAAGAGAGCAGTATATACTCTTTGTTGTCAAGAAGAGCCAAGGCGATCAACAGAGGTAAATTGGCTAAACCTATGCGCATAAAAGGCAGTGGTTTAGGAATCATATACTCAATCGTTGAGAGAAAGAGGGCAATTGCACCAAGCAGCGCTACAAAGTTTATCCTGTTTTCAGAAAGAGGTGTCATCAACATCACCTCCCGTTTCAATAGAGCCCTCAATTAAAATAAAAACCTCGTTAGGTAAACAAATTATCCACTGTCCAACTTTACTTATTTTTCCTGCCGAAACACAGACTTTGTTTACGCAGTCACTTGAAACAACCCTAACACTGCTGTCCTTTATTTCAATTGTTGTTTTTCCGACTGGACCGCTGAATGTTGCAGTACTATCGACACTTAAATCATAAGCCCATTGACTGCCTCCGGAAGAAACTGTTACCAAAGGATTTCCTTTCAAAGGGCCGATTAAATAGAGGCTTAATATAATAATCAACAAAGCTAAAGCAATAATAATTATGTCGATAAACTTCACATTTTTCACAGCTGAATCGTAACAGGTTTTGACCTTTGTTGTCAAAGAGCCACTCAATTGGTATAACATTTCCAAAAATTTTGGCCAAAAGTATTGAATAAGAAAATAGGTACTAATATACTAAATTAAGATATCGATATATTAG
>JBAYOE010000196.1:0-3116 GCA_041678405.1 Sphaerochaetaceae bacterium
GACCGACAACCCCGGCAACAAAGAGAGTTTTGTAAGGGTTCTCTTTTAAATATTGTTCAATTGCACAACGGGCATTTTCTACAGCTGATTTATTTAGTTTATCTACGTGTTCAACCAAACCGTACTGTTCTAAAGAAAATCTGTTGGCACCAAAGGTATTTGTTTCGATTATATCGGAGCCGGCTTTCAGATAGGAGAGATGGATCTCTTTTATCACATCAGAACGTGTAATGTTTAAAAGTTCATTGCAACCGACGGCTTTTAAGCTTTCGTCGAAGTAGTAATCGTCTTCTTTAAAGTCATAGCGCTGGAGCATTGTCCCCATTGCTCCGTCAAGCAGGAGAACCTGCTCTTTTACCAAGTCAGTTATTACTACAGAACCACCCATACGCCATTCCTTTAAATTATTGGTAGCTTATCAGTTAAGAGTCCACTTCTCAAGCTATTGCTTCGTAGAAATGGTAGGCGGGAACTTCGTATGGATGGGCCTCTTTCAGTGCTTGAATTGCTCTTTCCATATCTTTTTTATCTAAAGTTGTTTCAACTCTTATTTCATCTACGATTTCAAGGTTATCAACAGTTCCTAAAAAGGGATTTGCCCCTACAGTCGGTAGAAACTGTCCCTTTCCGGCTACCTGAAAGCAACACTTCTCATAATTACCGCTTTTACCACAACCGACACTAAATAGAGCCTCTTTGACTTTTTCAAGATGTGTGACAGGGACGTAGCAGACTAAAACCAACATAATAACCTCCTTGCCCATCGGCAGCTAAAACAGATATCATCACATGATGATAAAGCTTGTGGTTCTTCTTGGCAATAAAGGGTCTCTCTACAAAAAAAGTAGGCACAACAGCGGGTGGCTCTTTGGTGAAGTATTAGATGCCCAAATCAAAGAGGGGCTATGGAATAATAAATTCCACGGACAGTGGAACAAGTTTACTATAAACAAAGTTCCTCTGTTGGTTTTAAAACCGCTCACTTTTATGAACAACAGCGGTCAAAGCGTCAGTGAGATGGCTTCTTATTTCTCAGTTTCAGCTAATGAAATATTGGTGATTCATGATGATTTGGAACTTCCCTTTCTTAAAGCAAGAATCCAGTTTGGAGGCCCTTTGGCAGGGCACAACGGCCTGAGGTCTATTGTTCAGCACCTTAAAACTGAAAACTTTTACCGCCTGCGTTTAGGAATAGGACGTCCAACCAACCAAGATGTCTCCTCTTATGTCCTCTCCAAATTCTCTAAAGACGAAGAGCCATTACTCCCTTCTTTTTATGAAAAAGCAGCTTCTGAGCTAAAATACTTTATCTCTTTGGGTGCCCCTTTAACTAATTTGCCTATCGATGTAGAATTAGGCTTCTAATTAATTTAAGTTGCTAACAGCCTATTATTACCAATAAAATAGGGACGACATTTAAAAACATACGAGGGGGATTATATGGATGTTCGTGATTTTAGAATTGCATTAAAAGCCCGCAAAGATTTGGATTACAATCAGTCGGTTTTTATCAGTTCTGACTCTCTTGATGCCATTTATCAACAGGCTAAAGAACTAGCCTACATCCATAACCAAAAAATTAAAGAGAGTGCTTCATCCGAGTACCTCTCTGCACCAAAACTTAACGCAACAGCCCTTATTCACATGTTGTACCAAGAGATTGTTTCTTTTTATGTTGAGACAAAGAATCATCTCTTTTTCTCCCGTTTAATACTGACTCTCTCTAAAGAGAGGTCTAATATTGACACTTTAACGCTTTACAGCCAACAGTTTCCTTCAATTCTTTTAAACTCACTGAAACCTACTGCCCCCTTTTTAATGGAAGAGAGTCTCAGAGGTTACTTTGTTCATCAGGTTATGCTAGAAAACAAGGCCTTGGTTAAAGCAGCAAAACCTTTTGTTGACCCACAGGGGCTCTCCCTTTCTCTCGATTTAAAAAATGGAGTCGAGCAATATTGTGTAGAGTCTCCCCCAGTCGATGAACAGTCGGATCTTTTTTCTTTTTTGATTGCACCTGCCAAAGCACATCCAAATTCACTCTCAGACCAAATTGAATATATGTTGGTTAATTGGAAAGAGTATCTATCTGAAAACCTTAAAAACTCTTTACTGAGAGCAATTGATTTCATTAAAGAGGAGAGTAAAGTCCGTTTTCCCACCGGGCCAAGTGCCCCAACAGAAACTCTCTCTTACTCTTTAGATAAAGAGATTGAATATGAGGGTTACAGCACCGACAGCAACTGGATGCCCCATGTGGTAATGATTGCTAAAAGTACTTTGGTTTGGCTTGACCAGTTATCTAAGAAATACAACTATCCGATCACAAGACTGGATCAGATTCCCGACAAGGAGTTGGATCTTTTAGCTCAAATGGGTTTTACAAGTCTCTGGCTGATTGGGCTGTGGGAACGCTCAACAGCTTCAAAGAAGATTAAGAACCTAATGGGAAATTTAGAGGCTGAGGCTTCTGCCTATTCACTTAAGGGATACGAAATTGCCCCTACAATAGGGGGATGGGAAGCCCTTAAAAATCTGGATTACAGGTGTAGAGAGCGGGGAATAAGGTTAGCCAGTGACATGGTGCCAAACCACACAGGCTTAGACAGCGACTGGGTTTTACATCACCCCCAGAGGTTTATAAGAACAGCGTACCCCCCTTTTCCTTCATACACTTACAACGGATCAAATTTATCATCGGACGAAAACTACGACATAAAAATTGAAGATCACTACTATGATCGCAGCGACGCTGCGGTAACTTTTAGGGTAATTAATAAACAAACCAATGAGACTAACTATATTTTCCATGGTAACGATGGGACATCGATGCCCTGGAATGATACTGCCCAGTTAGATTTCCTTAACTCTGAGACAAGAGAAGCTGTTATTCAACAGATTCTGCATGTGGCTCGCAACTTCCACATAATCAGATTTGACGCAGCAATGACTTTGGCTAAAAGACATATCCAGCGCCTCTGGTATCCCCCCGCAGGCAGCGGCGGTGATATCCCCGGAAGGGCCAATTACGGTTTAAGTGAAACCGAATTTTCCCAAAAACTTCCGACTGAGTTTTGGCGGGAGGTTGTGGATCGGGTCGCCATAGAGGTTCCCGACAC
>JBAYOE010000197.1:0-3111 GCA_041678405.1 Sphaerochaetaceae bacterium
ATAATTTTTATAACGAAAGGAACCGGAGTAGCTATTGTAGGGGGTAGTATTGAGCCTTTGAGCCCTGACACCGCTGTTGTGTTTCCGGTAGGGGTAGAGCACGTTGTAAAAAACACGGGAAATGAAACTCTTGAGTTTGTGTTTATGTTTAATCCCGTTTTTGACTTTGGTGGACTAGTGTAAAGATATTTTTCTAAAGAGAGATGGAGTGAAAATATGGTTGTTGTTTTTATAGCCTTTTTAATATTGCTGGCAATAGGTATGCCCGTTGCGTTTTCAGTAGGAATATCGGGTATATTATATCTAATTCAGCATCCCGAGATACCCCTCTTGCAAATGGCGCAATTGGCACTTTCACAAGTCCAGAATGTAAACCTTTTAGCAGTTCCTCTTTTTATTTTTGCCGGAAATCTAATGAACACGAGTGGAATTACAGAGAGACTCCTAGATTTAGCAGAAGTTGTTACAGGACATATGCGAGGAGGGATGGCCCAGACGAGTGTTGTTATGTCAACTTTGATGGGTGGAGTCTCAGGTTCTTCAACTGCCGATGCTGCAATGGAAGCTCGGGTACTTGGCCCTACTATGATTGCAACAGGATATCCTAAAGGCTACACCGCAATTGTAATTGGATATACATCACTCATAACCTCAACTATACCTCCGGGAGTTAATCTAATTGTTTATGGTATTACCGGAAGTGTTTCAATTGGGCGTCTTTTTATGGGCGGATTGATGACAGGCTTATACATGATGGCAGCCCTTATGATTACGGTTGCTATAACGTCTAGGTTAAGAGGATTTAAGCCGTCCCGCAGTAAACGCGCTAGTTTAAGAGAACTTTTTTTGAATATTAAAAGAAGCTTCTGGGCTTTAATGTTTACAGTTCTCCTTTTAGTTGGTATTCGTTTTGGAGTTTTTACTGCTTCTGAAGTTGGGGCTTTTGCTTGTATTTATGCATTGGTTATCGGGCTTTTTGTTTACAAGAAAATTACGTGGAAATCATTTGTTGAATGTCTCAAAGTTTCCGTTTCTGATGTCGGTGGGATAATGTTTATGATTTCAATGACAGGAATATTTGGATATGGAATTCCTGTTGATAGAGTTCCACAAAATTTAACAAAAATTATGATGGCTATTACCACCAATCCTACTTTGATTTTACTAATGATTGTTGGAATGTTGATTATATTCGGCATGTTCATGGATGGAGGAGTTATAGTATTACTTTTAACTCCGATTTTATTGCCTGTTGCTAAATCTATCGGTTTAGACCCTGTTTTCTTCGGACTCATAATGTGTACTGTTTGTTGCTTAGGAATACTCACGCCTCCTGTCGGTGTTGCTATGTACATAGTGTGTGGAATATTGGATGTACCTATGCAGGAGTGGATTAAAGAGTCTTGGCCATTTTTAGCGACAATTTTAATCCTCATAGGAATTCTTATTGCTTTTCCGTCGCTTGTGACGTTTTTACCAAATTTAGTTTACCGATAGACTTTACAGGATAGAACGATGAAAAATATTAGAGAGCTTGAAGCAGTAGCAACAAAAATAAGAAAGAACATAATTGAGATGTCTTATCTTTGTAAGAGGGCAGCACATCCTGGGCCTGCTTTATCTTGTGCTGATATTGTGGCTGCCCTTTACTTTAGGTTCATGGATGTTGATTCAGAAAACCCATTAAAATTTGACCGTGATCGATTCATACTTTCTAAAGGACATGCAAGTCCCGTAATTTACGCCACGTTGTGTGAAAAAGGGTTTTTTGAAAAGAAGGAGTTTAACCTTTTGCGACATCCTGGTGGGATTTTGCAAGGTCATCCGACCTTTGGATCTACTCCAGGGGTGGATATGACAACCGGTTCTCTGGGCAATGGTTTAGGGATTGGGTTGGGTATGGCTTATTATTTGAAATTGAAAAATCAAAAAAGCAAAGTCTACGTAATACTTGGTGATGGAGAGCTAAATGAGGGAACTGTATGGGAAGCAATAATGTATGCCCCGGTAAAAAAACTAAACAATTTGATAGCTTTTGTTGATAAAAACGGATTCCAAAGCAGTGGTCCTTGTAATGATATTCTTCCTCAAAGGTGTTTTTTAGAGCAATTTAGATCTTTCGGATGGGATGCCATTGAAATAGATGGACACAACATGAATCAGATAATAGATGCAATAGAAACAGCAAATAATAGTGTCGATAAACCAACTGTTATTATTGCGAATACGGTAAAAGGCAAAGGTGTAAGCTTTATGGAAAATGATAACTCTTGGCATCAAAAAATTTTAAGTGAAGAACTATATGAAAAAGCCTTATCTGAACTAAGTGGAGTTTGAAATGGGAGTAGTGTTCGATAAAATATCAACAAGAGACGCCTTTGGGAGCGCTCTATCAGAACTTGCACGCGAAGACGAGAATATAATGTATTTGTCTGCTGACACTATAAATTCTGTTGGTGGCAGTTTGATGCATTCAGAATATCCCAATAGAGCAATCAATGTGGGGATAGCTGAACAAAATATGGCTTTGATGGCTGCCGGCATGGCTGCTAGTGGTGCGAAAGTATTTATTGCAACGTATGCCGTATTTGCATCGATGAGGATTTGTGAACAGGTTAGAACTTTTATTGCATATCCTAATTTGGATGTAAAAATTGTTGCAGGGCTAGGTGGGTTAAGTGGCGGTATTGAGGGCGTTACTCACCAAGGGACAGAAGATATTGCTATAATGAGAGCAATACCCAATATGTGTGTTGTCGCTGCAGCTGATGCCGCTTCTACTAAGGTTATAACTAAAGCTATTGCACATTATGACGGGCCTGTATATCTGAGGTTAGGTCGTGGACCTTCCCCTGCTGTATTCGATGAAAACTATGAGTTTGAATTTGGTAGAGCCAATGTAATACGTTCCTATGGTAATGATGTCACTTTTTTTAGTTATGGGGCTACAATAAATAGATGCTTGCAAGCTTCTGAAATGTTAAATAAAGAAGGCATTTATTGTAGGGTTATAGAAACGCCGAGTTTAAAACCTTTTGATACTGAAATGGTCTTAAAGTCAGTAAATGAAACATCTCTTTTGGTTACAGTTGAAGATCACAATATTATTGG
>JBAYOE010000198.1:0-3019 GCA_041678405.1 Sphaerochaetaceae bacterium
CCGTTGATGATATCGGCTTTAACCTTATCAACTGCAGTTACTACTTCAGCTTTCAGCTCTGCATTTGCAGTGGAATAGCCAACACCTTCATCGACCATTTTCATTTTAACAACTTGGCCTTTAAAAGTGCCATCTTTAACGGCGTTTAGGGCATAGAGAGAAGAGTTTTCAACCCTCTTAAGCATACTTGTAAGTACGGCAGATTTATTGCCTGTGTAAATACCATCTTCATACTGGTCACTATCTACGCCGATAGCCCATACGTTTCTACCTTGACTGCGATACTCTTTTGCCTGAGCAATGGTACCGTTACCGGTTCCGCCAGCAGCAGAAAATATTGCATAAACTCCACTGTCGTACCAGTTTTTAGCTTGTGCTTTAGCTTTTTCAGGGGCGCCCCAGTCATTGGCATAATAGTCAACAATCGATGCGTTTGGTAAAACCGAACGAATTCCCTGAATGTAACCCATCTCAAATTTGGTAATAGTTGAGCCGGGAATTCCACCGATAAATCCAAAGCGTGGATTGGCGATGCCTTCGGCTTTGGCCTGAAGAGCAGCGGCGACACCCACAAGATAAGAGCCTTCCTCTTCACTGTAAATAAACTCCATAACGTTTGGATGACCAACCCAGTCAACGTCAACAATTACAAAGTTTTGATCAGGATAAAGAGGTGCAACCTCACCTAGAGCATCTGCAAATGTAAAACCTGTTACCATGATGATATCGTATCCCTCGTCAGCTGCCTGCTTCAAGTTGGGGATATACATATCCTGTGTTTGTGCTGTTACTACATCGTAGTATTTTCCTCTATTAGCAGGATTGCTAACAGTATCGCCGTAGAAATCGACAATCCCTCTCCAAGCTGCGGCGTTAAAAGATTTGTCATCAATTCCTGTTGCATCAGTTAACAACCGAATTGTTGGTGTTCCATCGGTAGTTTTAGTCTCTATTGCTCCTGCGGCGAATAGCGTGGTGCCGATAACAAGCACCAAAGCGAAGATGAACAATTTTCTCATACGATCCTCCTGTTTGGTCGTTTGTAGCGTTTTGTTGCACTACAATATTACCAAGGTTTGGCAGATTAGGAAAGTAAGAAATGAATATTAATTGCATCCTTCATAATACGGAATTTTAAATTTCACTCTTTAAAAAATCCTTTGTCAGATAGCAAAGCAAATAATTATTTAACTAAAGATAAATTATGATTCTCTTTTAATGGCAAATAGTTAATATGAAAGAATCTCTGCTTGCCAATTTTAAATAGATATTTAAACCTTATTTGCCCCTTAGGGTAAGAAGTTATTATATTTATGAAAACATAATGGAGGTGTTATATGTTCAAGCAATATGAATTGCCTTATGGCTTTGATGCTTTAGAACCTTATATTGATAAGCTTACAATGGAAACCCACTATGGAAAACACCATAGCGGTTACACCAACAATTTCAACGTTGCACTGGAAAAAATTGGATCCAAAGCCACTTCAGCCGAAGAGATTTTAAGATCATTGAATTCAATAAACGATGAGAGTCTTAAAGTTGCAATCAGAAACAACGGAGGTGGGTATTGGAACCATAATCTCTACTTCTCTATTTTGGCTCCCAACGGACTTAAAAAGCCCAAAGGAGCCTTACTGGCTCAAATAAACAGAGATTTTACCTCTTATGATAAAATGGTAGAGACCCTCTCAAATTTGGGGATAAGTCGTTTTGGTTCGGGATGGGCTTGGCTTTCTAAAACAAAAGAGGGAAAACTCGTTGCCACATCTACAGCCAATCAGGACAATCCCTTAATGGAGGACAAAGACCTAACTCCGATTCTCGGTATTGATGTGTGGGAACATGCATACTACTTAAAGTACAAAAACCTAAGGGGCGATTACATCAAAGCTTTTTGGGAGGTAGTGGATTGGACGGCAGTTGAAAAACTGTACGAATTATAGGAAAGAAAGACAAAAGGGGCACTTGCCCCTTTTGCTTTTAGCGGACTTTAAAAGTCACGTCCGAGGACCAAGAAGACCCGTTGTTATCGGTTAGGGTAAGTTCAAACGGGATAACAGAGCCTTCGGGGGCTTTGTCGTCTATTATAAAGATAAATGTATTGCTTTCCCCGCCGACTAGAGTTCGTGATTTTGTACCATAGCGGCTGTTATTGGTCATATAGGAGGCGGCGGGAATCTCCCTTATCTGCAACGTATCGTTTATAAAAGTCACGAATTCACTATCTGAACTCAGCTTTGCCGAAAGGTTCGTCAAAGAGGCGTTGCCTTGGTTGTAGAGGAGAAAGCCGACTCTCAACTGTGTCTTTTTTGGAAGACGGTCAAAACCCCAATAGAGAGGGCTTACAGATTCAACCGAGAGACTTTGCCACAGTGCTTCCAACAGAGCCCCTTTGCCTTTTAAAATGTACTCTTTCTGTTCTTTGTCTAAAAGAGTGCGGTTTGTATGGTCATACCACCCTAAAAATTTGTAACTGGAATCGGGAGGAGTCAGTGAGGGCAGTTCTGTTTTACTCCCTGCTGCCAATCCTTCTTTTGTAATATTTAAATCTGTTACCGAATCAACTAGCTGAAGAGCGCTATCCCAGATGGCATAAAGGGTTTGATTGACCAGTGGCATGGTTATCTTTTCTCCTCCCTTGTACGTCAGAGAGTCTTTTGTGAGACCCCATCCTGTTAGAATTCCGACTCGGCTGCGGTCAATATTGATTTCAGATGCACTGGGAAGAGTTATCTCCTTTCCCGGTTGTTGCTGTAACCGTTTCGTGTAGCTGTAACTGTATCCTGGTTCATTTATTGAGAAGTCTATAGAGAGGGTGGGGCTGTAATAAGGGGATCTTTCATAAAGCCAAACGGCACTCTCCAACTGTTTTTCTTGGGGCTCACTCAATATTTTCTCGAGAATACGGTTACTCTCGCTTTCACTCATCTTATATTTTGAAAGTTCGGCATACCGATTGTAAGCTTCTCTGTAAGCCTCCGGCTGGTTATTTTGCCTGGCTTTTGACATCTCATTC
>JBAYOE010000199.1:0-3017 GCA_041678405.1 Sphaerochaetaceae bacterium
CAATTATCAGTAAAGGCATAAAAGCTCCTATAATTCAATTTTATTGATAAGATTTACAACAATATGTTATAGTGTAGCATAAGATTAGTTAAACGGAGAGAGGATGCCTAAAAGAATTGATCATGAAAAGCGAAAGGAGAAGATTCTCCAAACTGCATTAAAAGTATTTGCCCGTGAAGGGTATCGTGATTCCAACCTCTCTCTTATTGCAAAAGAGTGTGGGATTTCGCGACCAACAATTTATCAGTACTTCAAAGACAAAGAAGAGATTTATTACTACGCCGTTAAGTTGGTTACCGGCCGTATGTTTACAAAATATGCCGACTATGCCTGGACAACCAAAGATGCGATTGTGACACGTATCTTAAATATCTGTAACGATGTCATTGACATGGCACATAAAAACAGAAGTGCATTGACTGCCCTTTTGGATGTAATGCTTATCCTTAAAAAAGAGGGATTAAACTTCTCCGATGTAATTTTAAAAAGAACCGTTAAACTCCATATCTTATTTAAACGTCTTCTCAGGCTGGGCATTTCATTAGGCGAAATAGTTGTCTGTGATATCAACAAAGTTACTCACCATATAGTGATAATGCTAGAATCGTTTAGTTTCCAACTTGCATTTTTAGATGATTTTAATGTTGAAGAGGCTAAAGAGGTGATGGCCAACTATCTCGAACTTCTCAAACCCCAAGAACAGCGCTTCCCCAACCTCTAATTTGCCGTTGCTCACTGCATTTACTATATTATAGTTGAATATTCTTTGACCATAATAAGAGGTAAATAACAATGCAATTAGAGCGTATGACAATAAAATTACGCGAAGCTTTACAGGCTTCGGATGGCTTAGCCCATAAATATAACTCTGCACAAATCGAGGCAGAGCACCTTTTAAGTGTTCTTTTAAGTCAAAAAGAGGGATTGGTGGAACCATTGTTGGAGAGAATCGGAGTTCCTGTTTCAGCCTTGCAGCAGGAGGTGGAAAAAGCTATCCAACAAATGCCAAAAAGCTATGGTGCAGCCAGCCATAGAACAATCAGTGCCAAGTTAGCCGAAATTTTGTACTCTGCGGAACAGGAAAGTACAAATTTCAAAGACCAGTTTATAAGTGTTGAGCACGTTCTTTTGGCAATGGCAGAGAGTTCTTCAAATGTAGGAACAATCTTAAAGAAGTTTGGATTAACAAAAGACTCCCTTTTACAGGCCTTACAGTTAGTCAGAGGCAATAATCGGATTACCGATGAGAATCCTGAGAATCAGTACCAGGCTCTCGAAAAATATTGTAAAGATATGACTCAGTTGGCTCGGCAGCAAAAACTTGACCCTGTTATTGGTCGGGATGAAGAGATAAGAAGAGTCATGCAGGTTCTCTCAAGAAGGACAAAAAACAACCCTGTCTTAATAGGAGAACCTGGGGTAGGTAAGACTGC
The DNA here is from genome assembly GCA_041678405.1 of Sphaerochaetaceae bacterium. Taxonomy (GTDB): domain Bacteria; phylum Spirochaetota; class Spirochaetia; order Sphaerochaetales; family Sphaerochaetaceae; genus JBAYOE01. The sequence continues at coordinate 1,434 of JBAYOE010000199.1, forward strand.
CATAGTAGAGGGACTGGCTCAAAGAATCGTCTCTAAAGATGTTCCCGAATCTCTTTTGTCAAAACGCCTCTTAGCTCTTGATTTGGGGGCTCTAATCGCGGGTGCCAAGTTTAGAGGTGAGTTTGAGGAGCGCCTTAAAGCGGTAATAAATGAGGTAATAGCCTCTGAAGGGAAGATAATACTCTTTATTGATGAACTACATACACTGGTTGGAGCCGGGGCAGCCGAAGGTTCCACTGATGCTTCTAACCTGCTAAAGCCCGCTTTAGCCCGAGGAGAACTGCGGGCAGTCGGAGCTACGACTTTGGATGAGTACCGTAAACATATAGAAAGTGACAAAGCCCTTGAAAGAAGATTTCAACCTGTTTTTACAAAAGAGCCAAGTGTAGAAGATACAATAGCTATCTTAAGAGGGCTTAAAGAGAGATATGAAGTTCACCACGGGGTTAGAATCAAAGATGAAGCGATTGTGGCTGCCGCTGTGTTATCGGATAGGTACATAACGGCTCGGTTTCTGCCCGATAAGGCAATAGACTTAGTCGATGAAGCTGCCAGCCAGTTAAAAATGGAGATTGAAAGTCAACCCGAAGCCCTCGATGCTATTGAGCGTAAAATTTTACAGCTCGATATCGAACAGCAGGCTTTAAGCAAGGAGAACGATAAAAACTCCCTTAAACGCCTGGCAAAAATAAAAGACGAATCGGGTGAATTAAAAAAGAAGAGAGACCTTCTTTACAACCAGTGGATGAAAGAGAAAGAGGCTATCGGAGTTATAAGAGAAAAAAAGGCTCTCTTAGAACAACTTAAAAGTGAAGAGACCCAAAGTGAACGTAACGGAGACTTGGCTCGGGCTGCCGAAATCAAACACGGGTTGATTCCTTCTCTATTAAAAGAGATTGAAAAACAGAGCTCAGCTTTAGAGCAAGAGTCAGATGAGAGAAAGCTTCTTCGTGAAGAGGTCAGTGATGATGATATTGCCCGTATTGTCAGTAACTGGACAGGGATTCCAGTTGCCAAAATGCTCTCTTCAGAGATGGAAAAATACCTTAATTTGGAAAAAATACTCTCAGAGAGAGTCATAGGTCAACAAGATGCGATAAGGGCAGTCAGTGATGCCATTCGGAGAAACAAGACAGGAATATCCGATGAGAGAAGACCCCTCGGATCGTTTTTGTTTGCCGGGCCCACTGGGGTCGGTAAAACAGAATTGGCAAAAGTACTAGCCTCTTTTTTGTTTGACGATGAGAAAGCTTTAACCAGAATCGATATGAGCGAGTACATGGAAAAATTCTCTGTCAGTCGCCTCATAGGTGCTCAGCCGGGATACGTCGGTTATGACCAAGGGGGACAATTAACCGAAGTTGTCAGAAGACGTCCCTACTCGGTTATCCTCTTTGATGAGATTGAGAAAGCCCACCCCGATGTATTTAATATTTTATTGCAGGTTTTAGATGACGGAAGGCTGACCGACGGTCAGGGCAGAGTTGTTGACTTCACAAATACCATCGTAATTATGACAAGCAATCTGGGAAGTGAGTTGCTTCTCAGTGCCAAAACCTTTGAAGAAGCCCAAGAGGCGGTACA
>JBAYOE010000200.1:0-2988 GCA_041678405.1 Sphaerochaetaceae bacterium
ACCAAAAATTACACAAGTTTTTAAACCCGAAAGATTATATCAGATTCATGATGAGCGGCGATTACGCCACTGAGGTCTCTGATGCGTCGGGAACAGGTTTGTTTGATGTTAAAAACAGAAAATGGTCCGAACAGCTTTTTGAGTTGTTAAACATCCCTCTTGATTTAGCCCCCAAGGTTTACGAATCAACCCAGGTTACAGGAAAACTTTCAAAAAAGGCTGCCGATGCCACTGGTTTGATAGCCGGCACTCCCATTGTCGGAGGAGGAGGGGATGCAGTCATCCAAACACTCGGTAGCGGGGTTATAACCAGTCAGGATCTGATGACGACTATTGGGACAGCCGGTGTCATTTCAACTGCTCTTGAAAACTTTGTCCAAAATCCTGACGGGAGACTCCAAATCTTTTGTAACGTAATTTCCGACACTTGGCATATTATGGGGGTTACCCTTTCCGGAGGTTCTTCGTTAAAGTGGTTTAGAGACCGTTTGGGAAGAACCGAAAAAATTGTTGCCGATAATTTGAAAATAGATGAGTATGAAATTCTTTCCGAGATGGCCAAAAAAACAGAACCGGGCAGTGGTGGCCTAATATTTTTACCCTATTTGGGAGGAGAAAGGTGTCCCTATCCCGATCCCAACTTAAAAGCGGGTTTTATCGGTCTAAGCTACAACACAACAAAGAGTGAGATGGTTCGCAGTGTAATGGAAGGGGTTATTTTTAGTCTCTATGACGCTCATACAATTTTTGAAGAGTTGGGGATGGATTTTAGAAGAGTCAGCACATCCGGGGGAGGAGCCCAATCAAGCTTCTGGAAGCAGGTTCATGCCGACATCTTTCAAAAGGATGTAGTGACTCTCAACGGAAGCAGAGAAGGGGCTGCCTATGGGGCTGCAATGGTTGCTGCTGTCGGTATAGGTGTTTGGGATAGTTTTAAAAAAGGGGTTGATTTAATGAAAGTTGAAACACTTACTGAACCAAACAAAGAATATGCTGCCGGTTATAAAAAATTGTATGAAGTTTACCATAATCTTCACGACGCATTAAAGCCAAGTTTTGATATCTTGGCAAACTATAAAATTAAATAGGTGGCTTTAAAAATGGATAAAGTACTGACTCAGGATAGGATGAAGGAAGCCGTAGCACGCAAAGTTGTCGATGACTTTGTCAGAAGCGGAATGAAACTTGGTTTAGGCAGTGGAACAACCAGTGAATTTGCAGTCAGATACATTGGTCAACTTTACAAAGAGGAGAAGTTGAAAAACATAATCGGAGTACCAACCAGCACACAAACTGAGTTAGTGTGTCAAGAATTGGGTATTCCCATCACTACTTTAAACAGCCCTCTTCTAAACGGTAGACTCGATTTAGCAATCGATGGAGCTGACGAAGTTGACCGGTTTCTAAATTTAACAAAAGGGGGAGGAGGTTGTCTAACCCAAGAAAAAATTGCCGCCTATGCAGCAAATGAGTTTATCATCATCGGAGATGAGACTAAAATAGTGAAAGAATTGGGCCTAATATTCCCTGTTCCTATAGAAGTAATGCAATGTGCCCGCGTCGCGGTGATAAACTCCTTAAAGGAATTAGGGGCAGAGGTAAATGTCAGGATGGCTAACAGAAAGATGGGAGCCGTTATTACCGATAACGGAAATATTATTTTAGATATTCTTTTTAAAGAACCAATTAATCCGCTGGAACTTGAATTAAAATTCAATAGCTTACCGGGGGTAGTTGAAAACGGTCTTTTTGCCCTTAAAAAGGCAAGAGTTTTTATCTCCTGCAAAGATGGAAGTGTAAGAGAGTTGAAAACCGAAAAACAGTAAATATAATTTAAAAAATATCTTTCATCAAAGCTAACTTCTTTGAAAAAATTGAAGATATAATATTTAGGAAAAGTAATAAATACCCGTATGTTTTAATCACAGCAGGGAGTAGAGATAAAGGGTACACTGAAAGCTGTGAAGACTTTTAACATAAACTAATAATTGCAACAAAACTTAAAAACATATGACATATTTACGCGGGAAGTTATTAGAATTTTTTGAAATAAAAAGTGATTTACGGCAAATAGAAGTTATTTACTGCATTTTATCGTAAACAAGAGGTTGTTTATAGCTGGTGTCTTTGGTGAAGTCCCCGCAACTATTGACATATGCGGTCTATTATGTTAATTTTAGCTGCAGTTAATAGAGGCGATTCTGTAGCCTTTTTGTTGTTTTATAGTTATCTTTTCCTAAGTGGAGAAAGATGATGATGGGCTTTACATTGGTTTATCTAAATAATTTTGTAAAGCATTTGAATGGGTATATAAGAAGGTAATGACTATTTTGAGAATACAAAAAATAATTAAAAGATTTATGTTTTTACTGATTATGTTACTCTTTGCCTCTCAGAATATGTTTGCCGTGATTACCGCAACATATGAACCTGTCAGTGTTTTTTCGTTCAAACTTGGTAATCAGATTTCTGTTCCCCCCAATGTTCCTGCCGGAACATTCAGTAGCAATAATTTGGTTGCCCATTTGGGAACCATAAAAATATATAAAGGTTCCGGTGATAAGTATTACCGGCCGCTTATGTTTAACCATAATAGTTCAAATCACTTTTATTTTAGAGGACTTGTCAATGCTTGGCAAATCGAAGAGCAGGATACTTCATTTGAAGTATGGGCTAAAAACTCTATGCTCAGTGAACCCTATAAATTGTGGCTTTCTAATGAGAGTGCCCCTTTGTATGCTTGGGTTAATGATGTCGAAATAACACCAAACCCTTACATTGTTGACTTGTTTTTGGTTAGCTCCAGAGAAGCCTCTTTCTATATCCCAAATGCAACATATACTTTGGTTAGCGGCTCCTTAGGTTCTTTTAACATAAGAGTATTATTAATTCCTACCGGCGGTTGGCTGGAGGAGTTTATTTCAGTCAATGGGCAGACTGTCCCTTCAGGGGGAGGTGAACCAAGTAATCCAGTTCCCATTCCTGAAG
>JBAYOE010000201.1:0-2955 GCA_041678405.1 Sphaerochaetaceae bacterium
GTGTACGGCATAGTTACGAATCGGCAAAGTTACCGGAGTTTCAGTAACTATGCTCCTTTTTTTGGGAAGTGCTTTGTCGCTGTAAACATGGGCAAACAATAGTTCATAAGCTCTTTGAATATAGTAAAGAAATTCCGATTGGCTGGTATGGGGGTTTCTAAGTTTTGAAATCAATCTCGAGGCAGCCCCGTGTTGAACCTGTGGTGTCTCAAAAGGATAAACATGAATTCCCGGTTCATCTGCTACTACTTTTTGTAAATACTTCCCTATTTTATCGTAAATGGGAGTCAGTTCTGCTTTTGCAGTTTCTGCCTTGTCAGCCTTAGGGCCCTCTATTTGTTTAAAGAGAGCCATAGCTTCATCATATAAAGAACTGGCTTCGGCTATGTTCGCTTTATCGTTCTCAGTTAAATAGCCATCCAGGTCGGTTGCGTGCAATACTACTTTGTTCATTTTATTCTCCGGTTCTAAATTAGCAATTAGAGTCTAACGCATCAGAGGTATTTCAGCAACGGAGAATAGAAGAAAAAGGGGTCCAAAAGTGGACCCCTATCATCTCCAGGGGGAATTGAACCCCCGTTGTCGGGATGAAAACCCGATGTCCTAACCACTAGACGATGGAGACTTGAAAAACGCATAGTCTTTTACCACAACAAAAGAAAAGATTCAAGTGGTATTAGATTGTGGCTAACTCAAATATCTCAAAAATCTCTTTTTTACCTAAAGGGATATAAGAAGCTATCTCTTTTTTCCCGTTATCTGTAATCATGTCGATAATTTTAGGGTAATCTTTTTTATCAACATCCAACTCTTTAAGGGAAACAGGAGCTCCTATCTCTTTAAAATAAGAGATCATTGCATCAATTCCCTCTTTTGCACTCCACTCTAAATTGTCATGGTCTAATTCTACGTTCCAGAGCCGATTGGCTATCTGGGCAAATTTTCTTATGTCGTATTTGTAAATATATTTAGCCCATGCCGGAAATAAAACAGCCATACCTGCCCCGTGGGCAACCTTAGGATAGAGGCCTGAAATATCGTGTTCGAGTTTATGGACAGGGAAAGTGTGGGATTTGCCGCACCCGGTTATCCCGTTGTGTGAGAGCGTTGATGCCCACATCAGTGTTGCTCTGCTTTCGTAGTCATTTGGATTTTCAACTACCCTTTTACCCGCTATTTTAACCGAAACTAAAAGTGCTTCAGCCAAACGGTCAGTTAAATCACTGTTTGTATCAGTTGTAAAATATCTTTCGAGGGTGTGCATCATAGTATCTACAATCCCCACGGCTGTTTGGTACCGATTAACAGTAAAGGTGAGTTTCGGATTTTCAAAGGCATACAAGGGGCGCATCAAATCGTGATTCAGAGACCTTTTTAAGTTTTTTTCTTCATTGGTCAGAACATGGGAGTAACTTGATTCGCTGCCGGCACTTGAGAGAGTTAAAATTACCGCGGTAGGAATCCTTTTTGTCGGTAATATCTGATTTTCTATCATATGCCAAGGATCCATGTTATGAGTTATTGCTAATCCTATCCCTTTGGCTGAATCAATTACACTGCCCCCTCCGATTGCCAAAATTAGTTCAACTTTCTCTTTTTTGGCTATCTCTATCCCTTTTCTGACAAAAGCGAGAGTCGGGTTAGCCTCAACTCCCCCCAAAAGGGTATACTCGATATTTGCCTCTTTTAGGCTTGTTGTTACTGTATCCAAAAGACCGCTGGCTATAACACTCTTTTGGCCGTACAAAACCATTATTTTTTTATAGTTATCCGAAGCAAGAGTCGAACCGACCTTTTTTTCACTGTCGAGGCCAAAAATTATTTTTGTCGGTGACCAAAACGTAAAGTTATTCATTTCTCTCCCTCTCTATTATTTTACAGGCAATTGTAACTGCATCTTCAATACAGCCGATACAACTGCGCAGAACTTTATTTGTCTCAATACCTAAAAGTTCTTTACAAACCGTACTGCCGTTTTTCTCTCTAAATGTTTCAATTAGATTAGTTGCTATTCTATAGGTATTTTCCTTTGAAGTTTCATAATGATTCCCATTGCTAAAAAGAGAAGAGAGGGCCAATAAAGTGCCGCTGATAGCACCGCAAATCCCCTCATAATTTCCCATTCCCCTCCCAAAGGCTTCACCGAGTTTGTAAAGCTCGATCTCCTCTGTCTCTAAGAGTTCCTTAAAACAACACAAGGTTGCTTGACAACAGTTGTAACCGCTGTTACTTAACATCAAAGCTCTCGAAACATATTTTTCAACCATAAAAAATCTTCCTTTTTAAAAGGTAGTTTGCATTTTTTCAGTTTTAGAATTAATTTTCAACACATAAGACTATAATGGGAAGGATAAAAAGATGCCAGAGTTACCCGAAGTAGAGACAGTGGTCAGAGATTTAAACCGCCTGAAAGTTATCGGAAAAACAATCAAAGAGGTTGAAGTTAATTGGGAAAAGACAATTTCACCTCTGAGTGCAGTTGAGTTTAAAAGTAAGCTTATCGGTAAAAGCTTCTCAGCTTTAGAGAGAAAAGGAAAATATTTAGTCTTTTCAGTAAATGACGGACAAACTCTTTTAATTCATTTACGGATGTCCGGCTCCCTTTATATACGAAATAAAGGCGAAAAGGTTTCTAATTATGAGAGGCTGGTTATTTGCTTTGACGATGAGGTTCTTGCTTTTCACGACCCGAGGAAATTTGGCAGAGCCCTTCTGACAAAAGAGCCTTCAACAGTTTTAAACAAACTGGGTTTGGAGCCTTTCAACGCCGAATTAACAGGCGAAACATTTTACAAAATGCTCCACTCTAAAAAGAAGGTTTTAAAAGCATTATTGCTCGATCAATCTTTTATAGCCGGAATCGGTAATATTTATGCCGATGAAATACTTTTTGATTCAAAGTTAAATCCTTTACGTCTTTCTGACAGTTTAACAAAAGATGAGAGTTTAACATTA
>JBAYOE010000202.1:0-2910 GCA_041678405.1 Sphaerochaetaceae bacterium
TAAAACAATCGGCTTATCCAGTTCAAGAATTTCGCCGTTAACTCTGACTCGAACATAACCTCCCCGTTTTGCATCCTCAAATATCTTCTTATGCTCCCCTTTTCTCCCTAAGACAACGGGAGAAAGAACCATAAGGCGACTATTATCCCCATATTTATAAATTGAATCTATTATTTGGTCGACTGTCTGTTCGGTAATTTCTCTGCCACATTCGGGGCAGTGAGGGTGTCCGATTCTTGCCCACAGTAGGCGATAATAATCGTAAATCTCGGTTATGGTTCCGACAATGGAACGGGGATTGTTGTGGGTTGTTTTTTGTTCAATTGCAATTGCCGGAGAGAGTCCTTCGATGTAATCGACATCGGGTTTTTCCATCCGTCCCAAAAACATCCTTGCATAAGCCGAAAGAGATTCGACATACCGTCGTTGCCCTTCGGCAAAAATAGTGTCAAAAGCCAATGACGATTTTCCCGAACCGCTGAGACCGCTGACTACAATCAACTGACCTTTAGTCAAATCAAGGTCTATATTTTTAAGGTTGTTTACCCTTGCGCCCTTTATGATTAACCTGTTGCTACTCATTCGAAAGTTCCTCAATGGTTTTCATCAACTCTGCTTTTGCATCTTTAGGCTCAATTTCTTTAATTAGTTTGCCCTTTTTATAAAGAAAAAGTTTATCGGCGATTCCCGTTATGGCAATATCAGCCTGTTTAGCCTCGCCCGGACCGTTGACCTGACACCCCATTATTGCCACAGTTAGGGGCTTTTCTACCTCAAGAAGGCTCATTTCAACCTCTTTCAAAAAAGCCTCGCTGTCAAAAGTTGAGCGGTTACATTTTGGACACGAGACTACTCTCACCCCCCGATTCTCAACTCCGACTGTCCTCAGTATTTCATAAGCTGCACTAATTTCGTAGTGCAACTCATCGGTTATGGAGACTCTTATGGTATCGCCTATCCCCTCCATTAAAAGACGCCCCAGTGCCCATGTGGACCTGGCCACTGCACTTACGATACCGCCGGCTTCAGTGACCCCTAAATGAATCGGATAATCGACCGCTCTAGCCAATTCAACATTTGCTTTATAGGTATTTTCAACCGAAGTGTCTTTTAAAGAGACAACTGTGTTATAAAAATTGAACTTTTCAAAATCATTTAAATATTCGAGCGCTGTTTCCACCATCACAGTCGAGTTATCCAATCCTTTTTTTGCCCTTGGCAAAGAGCCCCCGTTTAACCCTATTCTGATACAACTGTTGTAGTCAGCGGCTGCTCTGACAACCTCTTCAACTTTCCATTTAGCTCCGATATTTCCCGGATTAATCCTGATTTTATCGGCACCTAACTTAAGGGCTTCAATAGCCAATTTCCAATCAAAGTGGATATCGGCTACAACCGGCATAGGACTCTCTTTGCAGATTTTTTTAAAGAGTTCTTTATGATTACTGTCAGGATAGGAGAAGCGGATAATTTTACAGCCCATTGTAGAGAGACTACGCAAGGCCGTTAAAATATCTTCATATTTGTTATCATCAAGCGGTTTATTGTACATTGTCTGAACGGCAATCGGATTGCCGTTGCCTATAACAATGTTGCCTACATTTACCGCTTTTGTTTTCCTTCTTTCCATCACTCTCACCCAAGGCGAAAGTGTATCCGAAATTCGGTAAAAGGGAAAGGGAAAGAGTCTTCGGTTGTTACTGTAACAGCAAGAGGAGAAACACCAACGTAAAGAGGGCTACCGTCTCAATAATTCCAATAACTATAAAGTAGTTAGCCGTCCCTTTTCCTGTTTCTGCCAAAGCATCACTGGCGGCAGCTGCTGCTTTTCCCTGCATCCAAGCCGATAAGCCGATAGCCAGACCTCCGAAAACACCTGCTCCAAGGAGCATCAAAGGATCTTTTCCGCCGGCTGCGGCAGCTGAGATGAAGTTCATCAACAAAAAGCCATAGATTGTCTGAGTCAACGGTGCGCCGGAAAATGCGACCATAATAAAAGGGGCCGGGCGTCCGTTAGCATAACATTTCTTCCATCCACCGACAGCAGAGAGTGCGGCGACTCCGGTTCCCAGACCTGATCCAACCGCAGAAAGTCCAAGTGCAGCTGCCATTCCAATCATACCTATATTCATACTAAGCTCCTTGTCGTTGATTCATTCAACGTCTTTTTACTTTTTTACCGTTTCTCTGAACGGGTTATAATTTGTTCCGGTCCACTCCATTCCCAGTTGTCCGGAGAATTCCAAAAGATTTAACCTGACTCCGTGAACGACTACCGACAACAGAGCCATAACTAAATTGAGTCCATGCCCAATGGCTAAGATTAACAACCCTGCGGGAATAGCAAATCCTTTTAACATGCCGCTGGCCATGCTGTTAAAGCTTTGCGCTATGGCTAAAGAAGCCATACCGACAGCAAACAACCTTATGTAGCTGATGATATTTGAAAAAGCACTGATTGAGTCTAAAAATGTCGAAAAAAGTCCGCCAAGTCCGCCTAGCAGTCCTTTTGCGAATGGGACTCCGGGGCCTTGGGCGTTAAACATAACAACCAGTAAAAACCCTAATCCTACAACAGAAGTAACTGCTTTGGCATTAATTGTAGCCCCAATAACCAACATTAGAACCAAAAAATAGAGAGCACCAATCATCACCAGCCACCCTAAATCGGCTATGGCACTGATATTTTTCGAGCCGATTTTCCGATGGATATTCATGGCACAGGCTAATGCTAGCTGCAGTGTTCCCACAATAAAACAAAACTTCATAACAGTCTGCTGAGCAGTATTTGTATCAACATTAAACAACTCGGGATAGTTGGCTATCTGAGGAATTACAAGCGCTCTCAAGAATGGAACTTTTTCTAAAATCCAGAGACTGCCAAACCATGTTCCAGTCAACGCCCCCCAA
>JBAYOE010000203.1:0-2909 GCA_041678405.1 Sphaerochaetaceae bacterium
GATTTTATTAAAACAACAAATAATCGGAGAGTATTGAAATACAAAGATGCTCCAATTAAAGGAAAAGTCGGAATTGTTACCGGTGGAGGCAGTGGTCATAAACCCGCTTTTACCGGCTATATAGGTAAAAACTTGGTTGACAGTGTTGCTGTGGGAGAGATATTTAGTTCCCCAACCGCTAAATCTTTTTACGATGCTATCAAATCTGCCAATGGAGGAGCCGGTGTTGCAGTCCTTTACGGAAATTACGCAGGTGATAACATGAACGTTAAATTGGCTATGGAAGATGCCGCTGATGATGGTATTGAGGTGAAAACAGTAGTTGCAAATGATGATGTTCCCAGTGCTGCTCCAAATGAGCGGGAAAAACGGCGAGGGGTTGCCGGTGAAGTGTTAATGTGGAAAGTCGGCGGAGCAAAAGCAGCTTTGGGTCACAACTTGGACGAGGTAATAGCAGCAGCCCAAAAAGCAATTGACAATACACGCAGCGTAGGTATCGGACTCTCTGCATGCACAATTCCTGCAGTTGGTAAGCCCAACTTTAGTATTCCCGAAGGAAAAATGGAGTTTGGGATAGGACACCACGGAGAACCTGGAATTGCGGTTTTAGATATTGTCAGTGCCGATGAGATGGCCGAAATGGCTTTGGAAAAAATAATAAAAGATCTCCCTTTCCAAAATGGTGATGAGGTTGTTGTTTTAGTCAGCGGTCTTGGGGCTACCCCCGTGATGGAACTCTACATCTTCTATCGCAAGGTAAAACAATTACTCGATGGACAAAACATTAGAGTTTATCGTCCTTATGTCGGAAATTATTTTACCAGCTTGGAGATGATGGGTGTAACTTTAACGGTTATGAAAGTTGATGATGAACTAAAAGAGCTTATCGATATGGATGCTTACTCGATGGGACTAAAGCAAAGTAATGTTTAAGGAAGGCAGAAGATGGGTTTTGTTGAGGCCAACGGACAGATAATAGTTGAAAAGCTTGCACAGATGATTCACGAAAATCGCACCTATTTAAGCGAGATAGACGGAGCTATAGGGGACGGAGATCACGGAATTAATATGGATAAAGGCTTTTCTATGGCTGCGCAGCAACTAAAAAATAAAGAACTGGGCTTAAGCGAAGCCCTAAAGGTCTTGGGAAATGTCCTATTAGAAGAGATTGGAGGTTCAATGGGTCCTCTTTATGGAACATTCTTTAGACGGATGGCTCGGGTGGCAAAAACAAAAGAGCAAATCGATGCGGTTGTTTTTGAAGAGATGCTGCAACAGGGCTTAGAGGGACTCCAAAGTATAGGTAATGCCAAAGTGGGAGATAAAACCCTTTTGGATACACTGGTGCCGGCTCTTGATGCCCTGAGAGAGGCGAATCAGGTAAAAAAGCAATTTAAAGAGGCATTAAATGCCATGGTTGTTGCTGCTAAGAATGGTATGGATTCAACCGTTGAGATGGTTGCGAAAGTCGGAAGGGCAAGCAGACTTGGTGAACGATCTAGGGGAGTATTGGATGCCGGGGCTACCAGTTGCTACCTAATCCTAAAGACGATGGCTGAGGAGATGATAAATTTAGAATCACTTCAGTAATTATAAAAACTTTAATTTATCGGAGCGATTCCTGTTAATTAGAACATTACCTACTAGATAACTAACTTATTGCTAAAAACTTGAAAATAAATTAGTGTCTGGGTTAATGGTTTTTAATTAGGTAATCGGAGATGTATATGATTAATAATGAGAGGAGTAAAGAGAACAACAACCCCTCCGTCGACAGAGCTCTTAATATTTTAGAACATTTGATTGTTGAGAAGAGTGCAACTATAAAAGAGCTCTCTGAAAAATTGAAGATTCCACCGGTTTCTACATCTCGTCTTATAAAAACTTTAGTTAACCGTGGCTATCTTAAAGAAAAAAAAGGATACTCCTCATCCTTTAGTCTTGGCATGAAGCTGTTGAGATTTTCTCAGGTAGTCTATGAGCAGATAGATTTAAGAAGGATTGCCGAAAAGTATATGCAAGAACTCTCTGAAGCTACCGGACAAACAAGTCAGCTGGCTATTTTACAACAGAGTTCTGTTATTTATATTAACCAAGTGCTGCCCAGAAAACCGGTAAGTATAATTGCGCCTCTTCATACGGAGCTACCGATAAACGTAAGTGCCTGTGGAAAAGTTCTCTGTGCGTTTCTAGGCGAACAGGACCGTAACACTTGCGTTCGGGGGGCTGAATTGATTCAGGCAACAAAAAAAAGTATTGTCGATAAAGATTATTTCTTAAAAGAGATGGAGAAGGTTAAGCTCCTTGGGTATGCTTTAGACGATGAAGAATTTGCAAAAGGGATTGGATGTATGGCTGCCCCGATAATTGATTATACCGATAAAATTGTAGCTGCTGTTGGTATAACTGGTCATATTAAATCGTACAAAGGGAATGAGCAATTTTCAAAAATAAAAAAGCATGTCTTAGAAGCATCTCTTAAAATTTCTGAAGAAATAGGACATAACAACAACCATTTACAGTAGAAAGATCCCTTTTTATTGAGTGTCTCATGAGATTTAGAACCCATATTTATGAAAGAATATGGGCTGTCAGTAATTTCGCCAGATATTAAATAAGGGATCAACCAAATAACCTAACAGCTATTATTAATCATTGTGGTTTGATAACTATACTTTATAAACACTAACAATTTAAATAGTTTGGAAAGTATAGTTTATAAACTTGTGTGATTGTGTTTTTTGTGATACCATAATTTAAAATAGGAGTATTTAGTGGAGACATATATAGATCGTCCGGTTTATCTTGAGCAATTGAAAAGATTCAAAGATACCCAAATCATTAAGGTAGTTACTGGAATGAGGCGTTGTGGCAAGTCGACTCTTTTTGAGCTATACATTAAATATTTA
>JBAYOE010000204.1:0-2900 GCA_041678405.1 Sphaerochaetaceae bacterium
CCCGACTTTTCCATGTTAATAGCCGATTCTGCTCTCTTTAAACCCACCGTATAGGGCATTTATTACTCTGGCATCAGGGTTGTTGACAACAACGTTACCCGAATCCAACTCTTTGCAAAACCGATTGGCCTCATTCAAATCATCTGTATAAACATAGGAAGCTAAGCCGTAATTGGTATAGTTGGCTAAGCTTATAGCCTCCTCAATGGTATCAAAAGGCATAACTCCTACGGCAGAACCAAATGTTTCTTCTTTCATTATTAACATATCGTGATTTGTGTCGGCTATTATTGTCGGTTCAAAAAAGAATCCCTCTTTATATTTCTCACCTTCTGGTTTTGATCCGCCGTAAATTAATCTTGCCCCTTTATTTATGGCATCTCGGACATGGTCAGGCTGACAAAAACTTTTTTAAAATTAAACAGTTTTTAATATTAAATGACTTTTAATAATATAAAAGCTGTTATCTCTTCATTCAATTGAAACAAGTTATTTTAAAAAAAGCAACGTCTAATATTTTCTTAGCGCCTTTATTAAAAAAGTCTTTAATCTGATCACAAAACAAAAATAAATTTATAACGAAACAAAAACTGGATTAATAGCAAATTTTTCTTGACTTATGGTGACATCTACCCTTATATCATAGCATCACCTGGAGGTTACATATGAAAAAAATTGCTCTTTTAGTGCTTTCTGTATCTATTATTCTAAGTTTGACAGGATGTTTCTCTTTTGCCTCTCTATGGCCTTTTGTAGAAGCTCCCGACAGCCCCAACGATTCAATGATTGTTCTTGAAGCCGGACAAATTGAAGATGGCCGTTCTACCAATCTCAACAATCTAAACTATTCTGGATGGGCCCCTTGGGTAGTAGACTCAAATGGAAACACAGTTGCTTTTAAGAATTTCGACACTGAAAGCCGTCTTGACTCTTTGTACTATGCAGAGAATCTGAGTGCAGGAACATACACTCTCAAAGGATTTTTACACTTGTATATAGACTATTCTAAGTTGAGTGAAAAAGAGTTTGCCTCATACGGCCCGTTTAACAACTACCACTACCATGTTACTCAAAAATTTGAATTGGATAAGCCAGTCACACTTAATTTGAGAGCTGCTGAAATGGCTACTTTCGGTCGTTATTATATCTCATTTGAGTATACAGAAGGGATGTGGGGAACAGGAGACCACAGATACAGAATAAAAGAAAACTCTGTTTCTATTAAAAGTGACTCTTCCGATAAAAAAGCTCTTAGAGTCATTAAAAATTGGCACACTCCGGGCTGGAAACTTTGGAATCCGCTAAACAATGAAGTTGCTTCCGATAATTAGATAGGAGGAATGATAAAAAGTCAGTAAGTGATTACCTAAAACCAGTATTGATGACTTATAGTGGAAACAAATAGGTTGGAAGGCTGGTAGGTTCAAGTTCGTCATTGATAATGGTCTATAAGATCGAGTAGGAGAATGAAGAGTTTGTACCGAATCATTCAATGGTCCACCGTAGTGATGCGGATGAGATCGGATAGGAGATTGGAAGGAATCACCGAACAGAAACTGTCTTGCCAACTTAATCGAGGAGGATTAAATGATGAGTGAGATGGTAAAAGGAAAATTTAGCGTAGGGGTAGATCTTCACAAGAGTCAGTTTACAGTGTGTGTCTTAGATGGATCAGGAGAGCATCAACTAGAAGAAATTTATTATGTAAATGCTTCTGGTTATGAGAAGTTTAAGCTAGATATGCATACCTTTGAGCAAGAATTTGGTTGTGAAATAATATTGGCGGTAGAGACGACAGGCAATGTTCGTTACTTTAAGAATCAGATGGAAGCAGAAGGTTTTGAAGTATTAGTAGTCAATACCAACAAGTTTAAAGTAATAAGCCAAAGTACCAAGAAAAATGACAAAAACGATGCATCAACATTAGCTTATTATTTGTATAAAGAGATGCTACCAGAAAGCCATATAGCTGATCAAAGCAGTCAAGAGTTACGTAGGATGATAAAAAGCAGAAGCTTATTGGTAAGTACGAATGTGAAGCTTAAAAACCAAATCCATGGGATGATGTTGGGTTACGGTATAAATACCAAAGGAGGTCAGTTGCAAAGCATAAAAAAGCGGCAGGCCTTACTATGGGATCTCGAGGATCATGGTTTTTCAGGTGCTGCCGCATCACTAAAAGTGATACTTCAGAGTATAGAAACAATAGAAGCCCAAATCAAGGAGATAGAAAAGAGATTGTCAGAAATGACAAAAGAAGATGAAGATGTAGAGTTGTTAATGGGTATCCCTGGAGTAGGGTTAATTACAGCGACAACCATAGCTGCCTATACCAAAGATATAGAGAAGCGATTTGAAGGAGATTTTAAGCGTTTTGCTTCTTACATAGGAATAGTACCGTCAGTGCATAATTCAAATGAAGTGGTACGAATGGGAAGAATTACAAAACGAGGACCTCAAGAGTTGAGGACGGCGATAGTACAGGCAACAATGGGTCTTCTGCGGCTTTCAAAAAGAACTGGAAGTTGGAAATTGATAACTGATTACAAAACAATGAAGATAAGCAAGGGTTCTGGCGTGTCTATCATTGCAACAACGAGAAAGTTAGCAAGAATTATTTTTGCTATGCTTAACAATAGGGAACCATTTAACGTTGAACTTATGGTAAAAAACAAATGTTTATTTACTGTAAATGAGGTGATTGGAGCATAGCATTTATGCTCTATTAAATAATAAAGGTAAACAGTTTCTTAACAGATCTGTTGACTTTTTATAGGAGCATTACATGAAAAAGAGTGTTTGTGTATTTTTCTTAATTTTCATTATTTCATTCTCTTTATTCAGTGCAGTTTTTACTGAAAGAGTTGATTTATCAACTTTAGAAAGCTCCATTCAAAAAG
>JBAYOE010000205.1:0-2882 GCA_041678405.1 Sphaerochaetaceae bacterium
CTTTCATTAAAAAGGGAAAAGGAAGAAAGTTTTCTAGAAGTTATAACCGAAAAACCTTTATCACAAAGAGACGGTCTGCAGATTTTAAGAAAAACAAGCGACACCAGACAACAGGCTCTTTCTTTCGCTCTCAAGAGACTGTTTGACAAAAACAAAAAAGAGATTTATGAATCAAAAGGACAAGAAGCAGTAACCATTGTAACCGACACAAATTTAAACTTTCCTTGTCCGACTACACTCTACTGTATCTCTAAATCAAATTTAAACTTACCTCTTATAGATGAAAACTCATTAAAGGTCTATAAGTACGAACTCAATCTAAAGGTGACTCTCACTGAAAATAACTTAAGCTTAGAAACTCTCAACAACCCCTCTTTTATTAAAAACAAAATTAAAATCCCTTATGACATTAAGAGCCAAAGGGCACTTACAAAACAGAACCTTGAGAAAAACCTAGACTCTATTTTTCTTAATTCCAACAACAGCTATGTAACTGTAAGCTCGCTGCTAATTGAAAATAAGACTCCTCTTGCTATGGAACAACTCTTTTATCCCTCTTCTGTTTTAAAAGAGATAAGAAGAAATTTCTTATCTGAGTTAGAAAAAATTTATTTACAAGAACTATCTTCTCCTAATGTCGAAAATCCTGTTAAAAAGAGAGAACTTATAAAGCTACCTGAAAGAGAATCAATCAACAGCAAATTCCCTTTTATTGACCCGATTACCGTTAACAGAAAGTTTAAAGAGGGAGAGGTCTTGGAAAAACTTTTACCGAAAGTTGACAACTTTTCCTACCTTCCCCTTCCACCGGTAACATTCAATGAAGAGGAACAATTTAAATCTCTCTCTGAACTGACATCTTTAAATGAGAATATAAGGGTGGGATTAAACAATATAGCCCAGTTACGATGGGCTAAAAACAACCTAAATACCGAATGTTTTATCGATGTCTATCTCTATGTCGCAAACAAAAGTACTGCCAACTATTTTGTTAATACCCTTGCCAATTTAGTCGGAATGTATCACTGGGTTGAAAGACCAGATTTAGAAACCGCAAACTGGGCAGTCACAACGACAAAGCCAACTGTTAGATTACCTTTGTTTATCAGCAGGAGCTGCTACCGTTACGACTCTTTGGGTCTCTCCTGTGAAAACTGTCCCCGTAAAGGAAGTTGGGAGGTCTTTCAATCATCTAAAACTTATGTTGTTGACGTAGTCGATTGCATCACTATTGTTTCAGAAAAGAGAAACGCAACTAATCTTTCCTAAATAAAAACCAGAGAAAATATTCAAGCATTAATATTCAAAGTAAAAAGTGTTTATCCCAAAAAGAAACGAAAAATGAAATTTAGGAAAAATATAACTGGATATAGCCTCTTTTATTCAAATGAATCTTTTTTCTGGCGTAATTATGAGGCATTGACTAATTAACGGTTACCCTTTTAGTATTAGAGTGCTGGACTTGGAAAAACGGAATGGGGTGTGATTCCCCAACGGTCCCGCCACTGTAATCGACTACGAACGCAAGATTACCATTGTCTTAAATGACGAGAAGGTTTGCCAGTAGGAAAAAGTCGTAAGTCAGGAGACGTTTCCAAGGATAAATTCTTCGTGAGAAAGAGACAGCATTCTTAGCATTTAAGGGTAAGCGTTGCATTCCCTCTTCACGAAGTCAGCCAAATTATCTTTTTAGGAGGCTCTTCATGAAGAAGCTAACTCTTTTCTCTGCTTTATTTCTCCTTCTTTTTCTTCCGCTCTTTTCTGCTCAAACTTACAGTGACATTGGTCAATTGGTAGAACTTGATATAAAAGCAAAAAGTTTAGCCAGAGCAGAAATTAACAACTCCACTTCCGTTACGATAATTACAAAAGAGGAGATTGAAAGCTACAATGTATCCACTGTCGCCCAGTTGATAGGCAAAGCAACAGGGACGACTTTTAGTTCCTATGGTTCAGAAGGAGCTGCTCAAAGTATCCAAATCAGAGGTATCAGCAGCTCCAAAATCCTGATTTATATTGATGGTGTCCCCATGACAAGTGCCCATGATGCCTCTTTTGATTTATCAACAATCCCCCTTAGTTCTGTTGAATCGATTGAAATAATTAGAAGCGGTCATGGTAATTTAGGACGAACTAACGGAATTGGTGGGATAGTTAATATAATCTTAAAAAAAGATGTTGATATCGCCTCTCCTTTCAGCCTCTCTTTTGAAAACGGCTCTTTTCTCCCTCTTGCTTATGGCTCAGAAGATAAAAAGAACTGGCTCTCACTAGTCGATTCGCAAAAGCTGAGCTTAGGATATTCCACTAAGATTAAGAATTTTAATCTCTCTGCAAACGCAGGGGGAGTTTTAGCACAAAACAATTATACTTACCGCGATGGGGGAGCCCTCGCTCTAAGAGAAGATTCTGAATTTAAAAAGATCGACGGCTCAATCGCTCTCAATGGAAACATAACCGATAATCTAAGCCTAAACAGCCAAAACATTATTGCTTTTAGTAGACTGGAAACCCCGGGAAGTCTTACTTATATAACAGTGGGTAACTGGCAGCAAGACCTAAGTGTGACAACTCTCAATAATCTAACTCTTAAGAACAAAGCCCCCTATTTAGATAATTTGTCATTCAGCTTACTTTATGATTATCGTCAAACATTTTTTAACGATCTAATTTATGGTGAGAGTACTCACAATAAGCACAAAGGAAATATTGGTTTCAATCAGAAATGGAATGTCGGTCAAAACTATTCTCTTGAAAGCGGCTTGAACTTGGCAATAGATTACGTAGACAGTAGCGAAATTGACCAACACACCCGCTTAAGCCCCTCTCTGTTTGCCACCGGCAGTATCTATCTTTTTAGCGGTAAACTGTCTGTGCACCCC
>JBAYOE010000206.1:0-2820 GCA_041678405.1 Sphaerochaetaceae bacterium
AGGAATAAAACCAATCAGTGAAACCGGAACAAAAAGATTGGTCAGAGCGGCAATAGAGTATGCCATTGAGCACAACAGAGAGAGTGTCACCCTGGTTCATAAAGGCAACATTATGAAACACACAGAAGGGGCTTTTAGGCAGTGGGGATATGATGTTGCCAAAGAGGAGTTTGGCGAAGAGACAATTGCTTGGAGCGAACTCAAAAACAATATTGTTCCCAAAGGCAAAATCTTAATTAAAGATGCCATAGCTGACGCTTTTTTGCAGCAGATATTAACCAGACCCAACGAATATGATGTCATTGCTA
Organism: Sphaerochaetaceae bacterium; assembly: GCA_041678405.1. Taxonomy (GTDB): domain Bacteria; phylum Spirochaetota; class Spirochaetia; order Sphaerochaetales; family Sphaerochaetaceae; genus JBAYOE01. Next base: position 309 of record JBAYOE010000206.1, read on the forward strand.
CAATGAATCTCAATGGGGATTACCTTTCCGATGCTTTGGCAGCTCAGGTGGGTGGTATCGGGATTGCCCCGGGAGCCAATATTAACTACGAAACGGGAAATGCTGTCTTTGAAGCCACACATGGCACCGCACCTAAGTATGCCAATCAGAATAAGGTAAACCCCTCTTCGTTGATTCTCTCCGGAGTTCTGATGTTCGATTATATGGGATGGTCGGAAGCTGCTCAGTTAATTGAGAAGGGACTTTCTGCAGCCATTAAGGCAAAAGAGGTCACTTATGACTTTGCCAGACTGATGGAAGGGGCAAAAGAGATTTCGTGTAGCGGCTTTGGTGATAGGATAATCCATTATATGTAAAGTAAGGTCTAACTTGTGGTATCAAAACAAGTTAGGCTTTTATTTTCTTATGCAAATTTCACAGAAAAAACTCAATCAATTGCTTTTTAGATAAAAATAGCATAAGTTGTGATAAATCACCCTTATATGTCAATATTTTACTTGTCTATAGTAGATTGTTGTGACATCAGTAGTTAATATCAAAAATTAGAATGATTCCAAAAATGTTATAAGTAGTGGCAGATGTTGTAATTTTTATATAATTTTTATATCTGTTAGAAACAGCTAACTCTAATTTACAGAAATAATTGTTTTGTAGAATACCCTCTTTTGAGGTGTCACTTCTTGCTTTTTTTTCTTTCTATCTTATGTTCTCATGTCAAAAGTTAACTTATCCCCCCCTTCAAACATTTTTCAATACTTCTCACAGATGACCTAAAAAGCTATTTATGTTAAGCTCCCTTGTTGATAAGGAGGCACTTATGGGAATCGAAAGAGTGAAAAACTATTTGAAAAAATACAACAAAGAAGACTCTATTTATGAATTTGATGTCTCCAGCGCAACTGTTCCTTTAGCTGCCAAAGCTTTGGGGGTTGAAGAATCAAGAATTGCAAAAACACTTGCTTTTGCCACAAAAGATGGGTGTCTTTTGGTTGTTGCCGCAGGGGATGTGAAAGTCGATAATAAGCTTTTTAAAAAGAAGTTTAATATTAAGGCGCGGTTTTTAGATGCCGAGTCGGTTTTAAGGTATACGGGCTATCCGATAGGAGGGGTAACTCCTTTTGATATCGATTCCAGTTGTGAAATCTATGCCGATGTCTCACTAAAAAGATTTGAGACAATTTTTCCGGCTTGCGGAACTGCTAATTCTGCAGTCAAACTGACACCGGATGAGTTGTTTGAAATTGCCAAATGCAAAGAGTGGGTGGAAGTTTGTACTGTGGTTTCAGACTTATGAGAGCATGGCTAGCAGATCATCGGTAGAGCGCAGGCGTCTGCTTATATCGCGGGCCAAGTTCATGATTATAAGGGTGTAGATTTTTAAGTTAATTGTGGAGAGTTGATACAAACTACTGTTGCTGAGAGTGATTGTATCAAAGTCGGTAAGGCAAAGCACACTGGCAGCACAATTTTGAATATCGATTAATTCCATTTCACCGAAAGAGTCTCCTTTATGAAGTTGCACTATCTCTCTTTCATCTTTTTTGGGGTCAATGTGGTATTTTTTAATGACAACATCCCCCGAGATGATAAAATAAAGGGTGCTGTTAGTCTCTCCCTGGACTAGGATGTATTGTCCTTTTTGAAATGATTTCTGCACTAAAAAGGTTCTCACAATATTTAACTCGGAGTTTGTAAGTCCCCCAAACATACTGTTACTGCGAAGAAAATCGTTACTGATTTCATCACTAATCATGATTAATCATACAATCAGAGTAGTGGAGAGGCAACTTTATTGTTAAAACACGGGTAATAAAAATGCTTTGTTTTTGGATTCTACTTCTGATTTTATGGGTCTCAGTATGCATCTTGTGGAAAGCTCAATTTTTTTACAATCAAATCATTAGAGAGGGTTTTAATAGGCTACAATCTATCAAAATAAGCTAAAACATTGAGTAAAATTTTAATTTTATTGTTCTTTGTTGATTGCATTTAATATTCGTAATTTCAAGCTTTCATTAAAATCACTCGTTTCATCAATAATAGATTCTATAATATCACGGAGCAAATCTTTATTAATTTTGCCTGCGGCAAGGTGGTAACTTATATTTTCCATTTCTCTCATAAATCGGCTTGTACAATACATGTAACCGTTAATAAGCAGAAATTGTGCTGAAAGGCTAATAGCCAATCTTTTATTTCCATCTTGAAAGCAGTGAAATTTATTGGCACAGAAAAATAAGTGAGTAATTTTATCTAAAAAAGTGGGATAATATAAATTGCGTATTTTGCATTTCCTAAGGCTACATAATCTTTTAAAGCGCTAGTAAATTGTTTGCGATAATTTTCTTCTTCAAACCATAATCTAAGAAAGTCTTCATCTCTTTGGTTAATATATTTTGTGCCGCCGCCCGTTTTTTGATTAATAGTGTCAATTACAATGAGGCTCTTGCAAAATAGGAAAAAGTCTTCATTTACAGAGTTATCTGCTTTAAAGGCGGTTTAGTTTTGTTAA
>JBAYOE010000207.1:0-2776 GCA_041678405.1 Sphaerochaetaceae bacterium
CTTCAATGTCATTTAAAGCTGTGTGAATTAACCGTCTTTCAAAAGGATTCATAGGATCCAACAATCTTGATCTACCACTTTTTTTAACTTGTTCAGCTGTTCTATAGGCTAATCTGACAAGATGCTGTTCATGGCGAATGCGGTAATTTTCACTGTCGATAATAATTTTAACCGATGGGTCTAATTGACCGGCAAAAACATTGACTATCAGTTGAACGGCATCAAGGTTTTTCCCTTTTTTACCGATTATAATTGATGAGTGCTCTGAAACAACATCCAATGAAAGCTTTCCGCTTCTCTTATAGGCAACTTTTACCTGCGCAGGATAACCCATCTTCTCAAAAATAGTTGTTGTAAATGTTACTACCTGTTGCTCGAAATCGTCTAATTGATCGATTTCACCGCTCTCTTTTGCTTCATCGGGAAGATAGACACGAATTTTTACATTTCCTTTTTTAAAAAGGCTTCTTTTTTTTGAATCAACGATTTCAATATCTAATTCATTTTGTTCTAAATTTAGGGTAGCCATTGCTAAAGCAATCGCTTCATTTTCTGTTTTTCCTTCAAATTCTCTGACCATAGGGCCTCCATTACCTCTTTTTAGTTTTTGCCTGGAAAACCTTAAAAGGAGGTTTCTCTTCTTTCTTTTCTTTATCACGGCGTTTGTTTACAAATACCTGCTGTCCGATTGAGATGAAGTTCATTACCATCCAATACAAAAGTAAGCCAGATGGTGCGTTATAAAGGATAAAGAAGAACATTATAGGCATACCAAGCATCATAAATTTTCCACTCATTCCACTTTGTTGTGTAGTTCCTGCTTGGTTAATTTTAAACGAAAGTATCATCGAAGCTCCGTACAAAATTGGCAACAGCCTGATATAACTGCCAATTACCGGTAGCGATAAGGGGGCAAAGTTAATGATGTGTTCGGGCAAAGAGAGATCTTCAATCCATCCTGGGATAAACATTGCTCCGCGTAGCTCAAAGTGTTTGTTTAACAAGCCGTACAAAGCGATAAAGATTGGAAACTGAAAGAGCATTGGTAGACATCCACCTAAGGGATTTATATTCTCTTTTTTATAAAGTTCACCCATCTCTTGGTTTAATTTTGTTGGATTGTCTTTATATTTTGCACGCAACTCTTCCATCTGTGGATTCAATGATTGCATCTTTGCTGTCGATTCCATACTCTTTTTAGAAAAGGGTTGTAAAATAACTTTTATTAAAATTGTTAATAAGATTATTGCTACACCGTAGTTTGGAATTAAGCCGTAGAAGAAGCTTAAAAGCCACTTCAAAATAGATTCGAGCCAACCAAGCCAAGAACTGCTATCCAAAGCTTTCTCTAAGTTCAAATCGGAGAGACCAAAGCCGTTATCACTCGCTTTGTTGTAGATTGCCATATCAGCTTTAAGTTGTGGTCCAACATAGAATCTAAATGTATCTTTTCCTGTTGCTGTTCGATAAGCAGGTCGAGAAAAATAAATTTTAGAGATTAATGGAATAGTCTCGCTTTTGCTCTCTGAAAGGGTAATATCGTAACGAGTGGCATCAGTTAGACCAATTACAGAAAAATATTTTCCCGTAATTGCAACCCAAGAAAGGTGATCGTCTGTCTCATATTTTCCGTCACGCAATTTCGGTTTAGTTTTTTTACCATTTTGCTCTATATAAAAACGACGGTAAGTGTAGTTCCCATCGGGAGTTTCATAAAAAGCGGGACCGAGTTGAGGTTCAAAAGCTAATGTGTAGGCATAACCGTCGTAGTTAAGGGCAATTGTTTTGTTTTGGGAATTTTTTGTCTCTATTGAGATTTCAAATAAATAATCGTCAGGAGCGAAGCGGTAAGTTTTTGTTAAAGTGAAAACTTCATCGGAAATTTCACCGTTAGGTTCTCGAATTGCAAAATCTTGGGAAAATTCAACTCCGTTGGATAAAACCCTACTTCTAAAAGTTGCATCAATTGGAGTTGTGGTATCTTTGCCTGCATACAAAGAGAAGGTTCCCGGATGATTTCCATCGTTAAAAATCAACTCTACGGGAGTCCCTTTATCGAGGTGTTTTTTAAGTTTTAAACTGGTTACGGATGCTCCAACTGGATCAAATTCGATAAGAAAGACATTCGTTTCATAGGTGAATTTTTCACTAGAGGTCTGTGGGCCAACTTGAACAAGTGAGCCAGCTAACGAGCCGTTGTAGCTTTGATCTCCCCCTTGGTAAACAACGGTAGGAATTTCTTCAGCTGTTGGAGTTACTACTCTTTCAGCAACTTCAGTCTCTTGGACAGTTGCCTGTTGTTGTGGGGGAAAAAATGTAGCTTGAATCCCCATTCCAACGGTCATAACTACCACAGAGAGAACAATTGCAAGGATCATGTTTTTATCCATATCCACTCCCGGATTCTATATTTTAGTTGAAATGTATACAGATAAGGGGCGCTTATTTGCTCAAATAAACATCGGCTTTTGAGAATAAATCGATCAAGTACTTTCTTTGAGTTTCATGATCTAAAACCTTGCCTGGATACACGACGAATGCAAAATCGAATCCATTTTTAAATTGGGTTTTTTCGATTCTCCAAATCTCTTTAATTTGCCGTCTTATACGGTTACGTTGAACCGCATTTCCATACTTTTTAACCGGAATTACTACAATCCGGTTTCTATTGAGAGAGTTTGGACTGACCATAAGTTTGTAATCAGATTTAGAGAACCTTCTTCCTGTTTTAAAAATAGCATCGATATCGCTCTTTTTTTTAACAGTTTCTTCTCTA
>JBAYOE010000208.1:0-2772 GCA_041678405.1 Sphaerochaetaceae bacterium
AAGCTGACTTCGGCAAAAGCAGCAGGAGTCAAGACTGCCTCAAGACTCAATGTTGTACTTACAGGCGATACTCCAAATCTCCCTTTTATTTTGAGATTGTTGTCTCTAAATAAGAGTCCATCTCCCTGTAGCATTGGGATTTTAAGAGCTGCTCCTGCTTCTATTTTAACTTCAGGGGCACTGCTGCCTAATAGTTTTAAATCATATGATAAATCAGCTGCTACCAATAACGATACACTCGATATTAAAACTATTACTAAAACCAGTACTCTCGCAAAGGAAATGGCTCTGCCTTTTTTCATTAGGTTTCTCCTTAATTGTTTTGCTGTATATTACCACAAAATATTTTAATCTGCACAGCTTTATTCATCTATTATGATAGGGTTCTGATTCTACATTTTAGTAGATACTCAGGGCTTTTTAAGTCTGATTATATCCTCTACATAAGGGAATCAAAAGGGTAGAGCAACATTCTGACTAATAGGTTTATTATTTTCTTATAAAAAGGAGGTTCTATATTTGAGTCCCTGTTTGAAAGGTAGGAGCACTCTACTATACTTATACGAGTATCAAGAACATAAGATTTGGCGCGAACTGAACCTTCTCCATCGTATTTAAAAGGTTGATTACCGCTGCTACCTATATACTTCTGTATTTTAGATAACCAATAAGACCAAAGTAGTCTGGTGATGAGTAAGTTGAATTGGTTGAATAATAATAACTTTAAAAGCCTACTATTTGAGCAGATGGTCAATGAATTTTACAAAACCGGCCTTTTGGGCTGACGGGAAAATAAAATCGGCAAGTTCGACAACAGCAGGATGAGCATCTTCAGGGCAGGCAAAGCAATTTACATAATGGCGCATTGGTGCATCTGATTGAGCATCACCGGCAGCCCAAAGCTTTCCGTTTTTAAGATGGGGGTATATCTCTTTTAAAATCTCGATGGCTTTACCTTTATCAACAGTATGATCTGTTATTTCAAAGAAGTGGCGACTTGCAAAAACACGGTGAAAGAGGGAGGGATCCAGTAATTCACTTCTAATTTTCTTTAATACATCGGGATCATCACAAGTTAAAAGGACTTTTAAAAGCTTTTTATCTTTTAAATTTATTCTGTTTATATCAACAACAGGAGTGCTGCGATCATAGGTGGTTGCTTTTGTTTGTAAGATTTCATTGGTTCTTACAGTCCAAGCTTCATCAATGCTGTTCAGAGTAACACTGACCTTTTCATATTTTGCAATAATTTGGGGAATAACATTAAGAATTGATTTATCTAAAGGCTTACTAAAGATTTCTTTGTCGGCATTGGTATCCCATATAAGCGCTCCCCCAAAAAAGATGCTTGGAAGATTAATACCTTTAAGTGAGTTTATTATCGGGCGGCATCCTTCTAAAGCCCTGCCGGTGCAAAGACCAAAATAATTTCTGTGTTTTTGAAATACCGAGATAGCATCAGAAACTTCCAAAGGGGCGATATCTGCAGCTTTCCACAACAAAGTTCCATCAATATCGCTAATAATCGCTTTACTCATAAATACCCCCCTATGTAAAGTTAATATCTATTACTACCATAATCTGCTTATAACTACAACAAAACAAAGGAACAGGGATTTTTATTGATTAGAGAGTTTTATTATTTGTTTAGCCGTAGCTTCATCTGTGATTAAAGTAGTGATATGTTTTCCCTTTAAAGCACATTTTATAGCTTCAGCTTTTTGGATACCGTAAGCAATTGCGACTCTAGTTGGAATTTTTAAAAAGTCTTCAAAATCAATTCCAATAATACGGTGATTATAGGAGATATCTAAAAGATGGCCTTCTCTATCATAGGAATAGCCACAAATATGGCCAACAGCACCGGCTTCCTGAATCTCTTTTGCTTCAGTCTCACTGATAAAACCGGCTCTTACCATTGCACTTTGATTGGGATAGTTGCTACTGATTCCAACGAAAGCTAAATCTAGGTTTTTAGTTTGTTCTAAGGTCTCACTTATGCCCAACTCTTTCAGAAGATACTCTTTTACAACTATGTTATTGACAATTACCGGACATTGTAAAGGATAGTAAAAACCGGCAATTCGTTTTGAAAATTCACGTGCCAATTCTGAACCATCATACTGAGGTAAGGCAGCTCCAAAGCCACCCATAAGCTGAACAACTGTGGAATTTTTAACTTTGTGCGGGGGAAGGTTTTGTACCATATGGTACAAACTGGTTCCCCAAGCAATTCCAATTTTAATATCTTCTCTTAATAAAGAAGATGCATATTTTCCAGCCACATTACCGACATCTTTTGTGATAATTTGGTCTGAATTTGTCGCTATTATAACTGCATCCTCTAGGTCAAATCTCTTTTTTAGGGTATCTCCTACAGCAGTAGAGTAGGGAAAGCTATCCTCAATTCTTATTTTAACAATGCCAATTTCACGACATTTTTTCAAAATATTAGATACGGTTGGTCTGGAAATACCAAACTCTTTTGCAATCTCCTCTTGAGACAGATTATCTGCATAATAGCGCCTTGCAATGGCAGTTAAAACTTTTCTATCTTTTTGCACATAAAACCTCTAATTTTCAGAGAAGACTAGCTCCCCCAATGATAACACTGGCCAATACAAATAGCGGCTGCCTCTTTCAACGCTTCATTAATTGTCGGGTGGGCATGTATACTGTCAGCTATTTCATAAACAGTAAGTTCATGTTGCATGGCGACAACTGCTTCCCCAATAATTTCTGAAACATTTAACCCTGCGCAAAACACACCTA
>JBAYOE010000209.1:0-2767 GCA_041678405.1 Sphaerochaetaceae bacterium
AAAATAGATTTTCTACCTAAGCTTCTTATTTGCTCAGTTGTTTCAAGACCCCACTCTTCTTTTAAATCAATTACAGCGACATCTGCTCCGGCTTTAGCCATCGCAATTGCGCTGGCTTTTCCGATACCGCCAGCTGCTCCAGTAACAAGTGCCTTTTTCCCGGCGAGGGAAAACATTGATAAATCAACCATAAAGGTCCTCCATAACTTGATAGTTTTCGGTTGGGTAAACTACCCACCTTGAGATATATACATTTTTTTGATGACTGAATTATCAGGTACAATAGTTCTGTGATGTTCGCTCCAAGGAATAATTTTGTTGTTGAGTAAAATGGTCAAGTGTATTTCATTTACCCCCAGGGCATCGAGAACTTCTTTTAAGTATAAGTTCTCTTTCCACTCAACTTTTCCTTTCCCTTCGACTGTTATCATCACATTTTCCTTATTCTCTCTCTAACTTCCAGAGCCCCATGATTACAAAATTTAACACACAGAGGATCTCCGCCGCATAAATCACAAATTTGGGCAACATTACTGTTTATTTTAATAACAGGTGAACTCCAAGGACATGCATCGATACATAAGCCACATCCGGTACATAAATCTTCATGAAATGTGACTACTGAATCCTCTTGAGTTATTGCACCAACGGGACATACTTCCATGCAAGACGGTTTTAAACATTGTCTACATGCAGAAATTTTGTAAAAGCCCTCTTTCTTTTCATTTTTTCTTATTTGAATATAAGAGTAATCGTAATGGAAAACATTCTCATGATGAAACGAGCAAACCATCTCACAGGATCTGCAACCGGTGCACATTGATTCAATAATTTTTAATGATATTTTCTTAATTTTCTCGTCCATATTTTCAGCCTCCTATCATTGGTTGCAGGAGTGTAAGTACATCATTCTCTACAATTCGGCTCTCTAGATTTGCCACTAATCCGTTTATGAGAAAAAGGTATTTTTCTTCCGAGCTTAAGTAGTCAAACGCTGGATATTTTTTTGCTATTTCTTCTAATATTTCTTTCAAAATTGTCCCTTTTTCTACATGGTATTTTTCACTTTTTCCCATTAGTTGCCCTATCGGGATGAAAAATCTAACTTCCACTGCCATTATATTATCCTTGCAATGATGGATAATGAGGAATCTCTAACATCCTTTCTTTTATTTCCGGCAAATCCAAAACATCAAAGGATTCTTTGTATGGCCATCCACTTTTTTTATCCCAACTTCTAATTTCATAATATTCGTCCAGCATTATATCTAATTGAGCCTGATCCGTTCGCATTCCTTTGTTTATTCCGTCGGGAACTGGTTCATTTAATAATCTCTTGGGGAGAGTATCATCTTTTCTACCAGCGCCCTCCCTGATGTTATAAGCTCTTTCCAGATTTATGATTCTCTCTCCGGCTTCAACAAGCTCTTTTGTAGAGAAATCTCTTCCTGTGGCTTGTTTAAACAGAAGCGTTGAGATTGTTTGATCCAGCAGGTATCCCCTACTGAGGGTAAAAAACGTGCACAATCCAAGACAATCACTTAACGCATAATAATCTTCATGCCACTTGGTAATTTGTCCTCGCCTTTCGATTGAGCGGGGATTTGCAAATGAGACGTCTCCGGTTATTTTTCTTATTAGTTCACGGCCCTCTGTGGAAGTTCCATCTTCAGCATAAACTTGACTTGTTAAATGGTCTGGTCCTCTATTATTCACAGCCAAAGAGAGAGCATATCCTTTCCTAACCCGAACTTCTGCTCGAGACTGCTCCAGTCCTTTGCTGTGAATGGCCCACGCATCTGAGCCTTTGCCAACCTTTTTGCTGGCAATATTTACCCCTTCAGCTAATAAATCACCGATGTAATAGCTTCGGTTAGCTATCCATTTTACAAGGGTGACAATAGTCTCTCCATTGCCCCACTCCAATGCTAACCCATTGGTATCGTTAAGGTCAAAGACACCTCTTTGATAGCACTCCATTGCCCACTGGATTGCTCCTCCGACAGAGATCGTATCAATCCCATACCGATTGCATAAATCGTTTGCCTTTAAAATTGGCTCAATATCACTGACTCCGCACCCGGCACCTAACGCTGCTACTGTTTCGTATTCGGGGCCGCCACACGTTGTTCCTTCATACGGTCCCTTTTCTACAGTGGTAAACCTATGACATGCACTGCTGCATGAAGAACATCCAGAACGGTTTTTTAGATACCCATTTTCTGCAATATATTGTCCGCTTATATTGTATGCATTTTCCATGGAGGTTTTTTGGAAGTTATAGCAGGGTAACATATTTGTTTCATTTCTAAGAGGAATACTTCCAGCTGTACCGTATAGGTTTAAACTCTCCCTAACTGGTGCATCAAATAAATTATCATTTGCTTTTACGACTGTATCAAAAAAGGCCGCCTGTTCTTTTACTTTTATCCCTTTAGTTCCTTTTACTACAATTGCTTTTAATAATTTGGAACCCATGACCGCACCGACGCCGCCTCTTCCGGCAGCACAGTTACCTGTCATAACGGCTGCATATTTTACTAAGTTTTCACCTGCAATCCCAATTGAAGCAACCTCAAATCTTTTTTCGTTAATTTCATCTTTAATAATATTATCTAAATCTAAAACATCTTTTCCCCAAAGGTTTTTAGCATCTCTGATTTCTACTTTTTCATCTTTAACATAAATATAAACTGGTTTATCGGCTTTCCCGTGGATTACTAAGTGGTCATAACCGGCAAATTTAAGCTCGGGTCCAAAATGTCCA
>JBAYOE010000210.1:0-2754 GCA_041678405.1 Sphaerochaetaceae bacterium
ATAGATAATTTTACGATATCCATATAAGGAGTTTGGGTAAATGAGGCTATTAAAAATGCCCCTGCTCCCATAATCGGCGGCATAAATTGTCCACCGGTAGAGGCTGCTGCTTCAATTCCGGCAGCGGTCTCAGCCCGATAACCATGCTTTTTCATTATTGGGATTGTGTAAGAACCGGTCATAACGGCATTTGCTGCAGAAGAGCCGGTAACCGATCCTATCAATGCACTTGAAACTACTGCGATTTTTGCTGGACCGCCCCTAGAGCCTCCGGCAACTGCCACGGCAATCTTTTCAATGGCTTTCCCACCCCCGGAAAAACCTAAAAATGAGGCAAAAATGATAAATGGGAATATATAGGAAGCGTAAGTATTAACTACTACCCCCCAAATACCATTCATTCCAAATCCTATGAATTCAAATATTCTGGCGATAGGAAATCCATAATGCCCAAGCATTCCTGGGATATATGGTCCAAAATAGGCATAGAGCAGAAAAAATAGTGCCAAACCCGGTAAAACATAACCGGTAGCTCTTCTTCCGGCTTCTAACGAAATCAGAATAACAAGAGCCCCTATGACAAGGTGAATCATATCAGGGTTCCCAACTCTTCTCATCGCATAGTTTGGAAATATTTTCATCCATATCACGATAACAGCTATGGTTAAAATTGACCAAATAATATCCATAACTGTGGGATTTTTACTTTTGCTTCTTAATGTTGCCCTAAACATTAAAAAAACCATTACTGTTGAAAAAATTAAATAAACGCCCCTATGGCTTTCTGATGACAAAGAACCAAGACCACATGTAAGCCAATAAAATAGAGAGAAAAGAGCTCCAACTGTGACAACTAAGTAATAGTAGCCTTTATTGGTTGGCTCCTTGGGACGTCGCGTCTCTACCTTATCAATTATCTCCTCTTGCATTTTTTCGGAAATTTCATTTTCCATATATATCATCCTTATAGTGTTCAATAAAATAATTTTGCAATAGATACAGTAAGAGTCCGAAAGAGACTTTCGGACTCTTAAGTTTTTACTTCATTTCTGGCGGTACAAGTACATCAGGAACCTCGATTCCGTGATCCCGATAATACTTAACGGCTCCGGCATGTAAAGGAACTGGGAATGTTCTCATTTGATCTATGTAGGGTCCGATAGTCGATAAGTTAACGTGAATATTTGAGAGATCTCTCAAATTGTTGGGGTTTAAAGCGATATCCAGCATTTCATAAACCACATCATCCGACAAATCTTTTTGGGCTGCCCAGAAAACAATAAACGAAATACAGTTAGAATCTTCTGGAACTGTTGAATAGGTTCCCCCCGGAATTACCGATTTAGCATAAGAGGGGAAAGCTGCAATTATTTTTTTGAATTCTTCATCTGTCGGTGCCAAGAGTTTAATTTTTCTCTGAGCATCAACTTGTGTTACAGCCGACAGAGGCGCACTACTGGCTCCCAATGCATCCACTCTTCCATCCTGTAAAGCTCTTCCTGCTTCATCCCAGTCAGAATAACGGACATCAATTTTATCATATACACCTATCGATTTGAGTATATTCTCAGAGTTGATAGCCCCACCGCTACCAACGTTACCCATTATTACTGCCTTTCCGGCTAAATCTGCCAACCCATTAATATCGGTTTTGCTTGCAAGGGTAACAAAGTGGTGGTGGTTTTCATAAACTCCCGAAAGGAGTCTAAAGTCTTGGTAAGGAGTATCTCCCTCAAACTCCCCAGTCCCTGTCCACAAATCCAACGCTGTTAACGAGTGAGTTAACCATGTATCAAGTTCTTTCACTCTGGCCTGACGGTTATTATCCTCCGAGCCTCCGGTGGCAATAGCAGTGACATTTAGATCTTTGCTGTGTTGATCTAAATAAGTTGCAAATCCACCGACTGTTGCAAACCAAGTACCTCCCGGAGATCCACCGCCAAAGCGGATAAACTCACGTCGTTGCGTTTGACCTTGGGCAAATACCATTGTAGTAGCTACAATGAGAATAAATCCAAGAATCAAAACCTTTTTGCTCCATCCTTTCTTCATACTTTTATCTCCTCTATTTTTGGATACATTACCGTTTCAGCATTGATGCAAATTACGGTATGTAGTCCCACTAACACCCCCAACCCAGTAATTATATTACTTAGACAAAATGTTAGCTTATAATCTGAAGGAACAGTTAACAAAGAAAAATCATTGTCCTGACCCCGGGTCTGATTCTAACATGGCAATGCTACCTTGTCATTAAAAAGTGGTAGAAGTTTTCGACCTCTGACTTTGTACTGAGAAAATTTGTAATAAGTTTAAAAATGAAAAAGGACCGCAAACTGCGGTCCCGTTAGTGTTTTTCAACCTAATGATTATTTTAGTTTTACGTCAATCTTTTTTGGTTGCTTTGCAGGCACTTTAGGCATTGTAATAGTTAAAATCCCATTCTTAAAAGAGCCTTCGATTTTTTCCTCGTCAATCCCTTCAGGAAGAGCAAAGCTTCTTTCAAACTCAAAACAAGATCGCTCTCGGATTAAGTATTTTGGACTCTCTTTAGTCTCACTCTTTTCCTCTTTCTCGACTTCACAAATGCTGGAGATCTTTAACACGTGTTTATCGACATGAACATCAACATCTTTCTCACTGTAGCCGGGAAGCTCAGCCTCTAAGACGTAAGCATTCTCATTTTCAACAATGTCAACTGATGGGGTTTTAGCACTGCTTACTCCCCAGTTATTCCACAAACTGTTAAACAAA
>JBAYOE010000211.1:0-2730 GCA_041678405.1 Sphaerochaetaceae bacterium
GGTCGAGGTCTATAAAAACAAGCAAAAGAAAGTGCCTACTTCTCAACTGAATGAGTTTTTATTGCCATTGATTCAAAATTATCCGCCTCCGGCTTTGAAAGGAAAATACATCAAAATCAAATACATCACGCAGTTGCCAAACACGCAAGTACCTACTTTTATTTTCTTTGCCAACTTGCCTCAATACATCAAAGAGCCGTACAGGCGCTTTTTAGAAAATAAAATCAGGACGAAGTGGAATTTTAAAGGAACACCTATTCAGCTGTTTTTCAGGCAGAAATAATTTCGCCGCTGCCGCTGCCGATGCAAAATAAAAATTTACATATTGATAGTCATCTATTGCTACAATTGCGTGCAGGAGATGAAAATGCATTTTCAATTGTTTTTGAAACTTACCACAGGTATCTGTATGTGTTGGCATGTCGGTATTTAATGTCGGAGGACTACGCTGAAGATGCCGTGCAGCATACATTCATGCGTTTATGGGAAAACAGAAAAAAAATAGATTACTCAAAAGGAATTAAAAATCTTTTGTTTACAATATTAAAAAATTACATCCTCAATGAGATTCGAAAGAATAATTTAGAGCTACAGAAAAATTATGAATTGGCACAGTTTAATAAGGAGATTGAAGAAAACTTTTCGAAGCAATTAGAGGATGAAGATTTTAGATTTCATTTTTTCAAGCTTATCGATCAACTTCCTCCTAAGAAAAAAGAAGTATGTTTACTTAAAATTGTTAAAGGATTGAGTAATCAGGAGATTGCGGATGCAATGAATATTGCAGTTCCTACGGTTAAATCTCATTATACACAAGTCATCAAATTTTTGCGTACTCATATTGATAAAATTGTTGGGATTATATTCTTTTTGGACACTTGGTGTAAATATTAAAGTCCCGACACATACTAAATGATTATATAGGTGTTTATATTAACAGATGGCAAAAGATAAATCAATGGATCCAAAGATAATTGACAAAGTACTAACAAAGACGGCATCTACAGAGGAGGCTCGCTTAGTGGCAGCTTGGTTTGCCACAGAGGAAGGCGGAAAATATTGTTCTATGCGTTTTGACAGGGAGTCGTATATGTTGGATGAAGGAAATCTTTCTGAGTGGACTTCACTCGCAGATATTCCGAGCAGTCGTATGCGTCTTCGGTTGATGTCAAATTTGCGTAAGCAGATTTTTTCTTTCAGATGGAAAGTTGTGGCTGCAGCATTGATTCCATTTTTCGTACTGTTGGGAGCTTTTACCTTTGTGTCTCATAAAACAGGTGTATTTACAACTGCAGATTACGCTAAAATATTTGTTCCTTACGGCGACCAATTACAAGTAGTGTTGCAAGACGGAACGCAAGTTCAATTAAATTCAGGCTCTACGCTACGGTATCCAAAATCATTTGGACTGTTCAATCGTAAAGTTGAATTGGACGGAGAAGCCTATTTCTATGTTGCAAAAGATGCCGGACGTCCTTTTTATGTAGTGATGGATAGGATGGATGTAAAAGTAACCGGGACCAAATTTAACGCAAAAGCTTATGCTGACGAAAATATTATTTCTGTAGCCTTAGAAGAAGGCAGCGTCAGTCTGATAGATTGTAGAAACAAAGTTTATCCGATGAAAATCGGTCAAAGTGCTGATTATAATAAAATATCCGGAGTATGCACACTCACTTCACCGGAAAATATGTCCTTATATACAGCCTGGCGAAGCAAAAGTTTAAATTTCTACAGAACACCACTTGGAGAGATTTTAAGAGTATTAGAACGGCAGTACGACGTGACTTTCTCCACAGACAGTTTAGCCTTACTTGATTATCGGTTTAGTATGTCGTCAAGTAAAGTGCAGATATCCGACATTCTTAGAGATTTAGAAAAAGTTTCAAAGATTAGATTTGAGTCTGTCGGTCGGGATCAATTTAAAGTAATATCTCAAGATTAAATGAAATAATATATTGGTCGTAAGATCCGTTAAACGGATAGTGTGACACTATCCGTTTAAATAACCTGTTTCAAAGAGCAGGTTATTTTTTTACTATTGAACTCATACCTTTTACACTCCTGTGTGTTTACTTATAAAACACTAAAAAGATAATTTTAAAAAATAATTCATGATGAACATGGGATTTTTTTCTCGTCTTTTGTTACTTTCAGCAGTATTACTTTCTTTTATTACTGTGATTTCAGCACAAAAAGTAACATTATCTTATCAGCATGCACCTCTTGAAACGGTGTTAAATTCTGTTAAGCAACAAACAAAATTATCACTGGTTTTCAGTGAGCAATTGGTAGATATCAATCGACCTGTTAGCATTCATGTATCTAAAATTGAAGTGAATGAAGCTTTGAACCAATTGTTTGCAGGAACTAATGTTGATTTTGAAATCAAAAACGATAAATTGTATCTGGTCGAAAGAAAACTTAGTGTCCAAGAAAAATCTGATCGTACTATAGAATCGGTAAGTGGAATGGTTGTGGATGAAAAAGGAGATCCGGTTATTGGAGCGTCGGTACTCATTAAGAACTCGTCTGTAGGAACAATTACCGATTTTATGGGTAAATTTGTTTTAAATGTATCAGAAGGAGATATGTTGATAATATCTTACTCATGTTTCGCACTTCCTTTAATCCATTGACAAAGAAATAGAAAGAAAGTGCATTATTTTCTATATCTCTGTTTTATAGCACTTTACATTTTGCAATTTCTCATTCTTCTTTAACCATCGA
>JBAYOE010000212.1:0-2729 GCA_041678405.1 Sphaerochaetaceae bacterium
GAAAAGATAAAAGTTGCCCAAAGAACAACCCACTATTGCCCAACGTGTCAAAAGTGAGAATTTATTAGATAGGAATAAAAAAAGATTGGATTAGAAGCAATGTATCAAAATAATCAGAACAACAGTATTTTATCCATTTATGGTAACGTCAAAATCATGTTATAATATTTCAATGTACAGTCGCAAACGTCTAAGTAAGACGTAACTGTATTAGAATTAAAGGGAATACGGAATTTTATGACCAATCAAAAGCTGCCCCATTTTTACCGACAGAGATATTTAATGGCCTTACTTCAGGTATTTAACTGTGAATTACAACAAACCGATTTTCAAAAATACCTATTTTTAGCCAACCAGGAATTTACTCTTTCCAAAGAACATTATGGGTTCTTACCATACAACTATGGCCCTTTTTCATTTCAAGCTTATGCCGATATCCGGCGCCTCTCTAACCTTGGTTTGCTGTCAATCGGTAAAGCGGTTAAGCTTGAGTATAAAACAGACTATTTGTCATGTTTGAAAAATATTGACCGAGCTGCACTTGAAGGCGTTTATGCACAATACCGAGAAGTTAAAGGTAAGAGCTTAATAAAAGAGGTCTATTCTAAATATCCGTACTTCGCTCAAAATAGTAAAATTAGAGCTCAAATATTAAACGAAAAAATTAAGTTGCCCTCTTTGGAGATATCACAGTCATTATTTTCTATAGGATACGAAGGAAGAACGATTGACCAATATTTAAATACTCTCATCGGCGAAAATGTCTCCGTCCTTATTGACGTTAGAAAAAATCCTATAAGTATGAAATATGGGTTTTCTAAAGGTACCTTGTTTAATGCAACAAAAAATCTAGGAATCAAATACATTCACCTGCCTGAACTGGGAATAGAGTCAAGTAAACGGCATAATCTGGATACTTTTTCTGACTACAGCAGATTGTTTGACGAGTATGAAGAAGAAGTCTTAGTGAGAACAAAAAAAACATTGGAAGAAATCGTTGAATTATTTAACAGAGGCCATAGACTTGCCCTTACATGTTTTGAACGCGATAAACAGTTTTGTCACAGATCCAGAATCACAAATCATATCGAAAAGGAAATTGGATGTACAACGAGGCATCTTTAGGCATACACCGTATTAAAGTTTTAATTTTAGTTAAGACTTACCCAGTTTTATCCCAAACATATGGCGAATTAGTTTGTACGGCAGGCTTAACTTCGACTGGTAAGTGGATTAGGTTATATCCTCTCCCCTTTAGATTACTTAGCAACGAGAAACAATTTTCGAAGTATCAGTGGATTGAAGTGGATGTACAACGAAAAGAAGACGATTTTCGCCCGGAAAGTTATCGGATTGTAAACACTGAAACAATCGTGTTGTTAAATACAATTGACACAGCTCATCTTTGGAGAGAACGAAAGAAATTTCTTTATAAGCACTTAAGCGTTCATTGTAATATTTCTCAGTTAATCGAATCAGCCCAAAAAGAAAACAGCCTATCTCTCGCATTTTTTAAACCAAAAAAAATTTTAGACTTTGTTATTGAAAATTCAGAGAAGGATTGGGCAATTGATCGGATGGAATCTTCTTATAACGCAATACACCAAAGATCCCTTTTTGACTCTGAAGAAGAAAAAGAAAGGCGTCGAACATTTGAAATTGTAAAAAAGATTCCCTACAAATTTTCTTACCGCTTTATCGATGAAAATGATACTGAGTGTAAGTTAATGATAGAAGATTGGGAACTTGGCCAATTATATTGGAATTACGTAACAAAAAGAAAGGAGTCTGAGAAAGTTGCACTTGCTAAGATTAGAAATAAATACTATACCGATTTTCTGAAGACAGACACCCACTTTTTTTTAGGTACAACGAAAAAATACCATGGATGGGCAAATAATCCTTTTATCATAATCGGTGTTTTTTATCCGCCAAAAGAAAACCAAATTGAACTTGATTTTTTTGATTAGCATCAAACATTCTTAGAACAATTAACTACTCTTATTTTGCATTCACTGTTTACGCTTTACTCGTTCTCACCTCGTGGCATTCTGTCTCAAAGTGAAAAGGCTCGTTTAATGATGCTTATTGAAAAAGCCCATGTAGTGTTAAAAAATTATAAAAAACAATTTTCCTGAGAACTCCTCTAAAGGTACCAAAGAAAAAATATGCGCAGTCTCCTGCTAAAGATTTGCTTGTTTTCTTTAATTATAAATAATTAAATTGTCCGTTACATCTAGTAATCATAATAAGGTAGCAGCTCCTCTCTTATAATGAACCATAGCTTCTGGCACATTGAAAGTCTCCTATCCCAAAGTCGCATGAGCAAAAGGAGCGCATTTATAAAGCTCCCTGTATGCCATTTTTCGACAATGGAATACAACGGCTTTAACCTTCATTTCAAAACCGCCATTTTGTATGAGGAGTCGTGCTATGTATACGATTATTCCACCACATCAATGGCTCATATTTGAGAGAACGAGTTTATATCCCATTACTCAGTTTTAGCCATCTGCAAATCTCTATTTTTGAAGCCAATAAATCCAACCACATACAACACAATGGAAATTGCGGCCAAAGTCAAAAATGTTTGAGCTGTTTGGGGCTGTGTCGGATAAATCTGCCCAAGCGGCGTCAACAAAAATGCCGTACCTGGAAGAATACCCATTTCCCAAAATAGTTGAATGACGATAAACAGGCTAAACAAAGACCAGCTTAGTGCACCGCTA
>JBAYOE010000213.1:0-2711 GCA_041678405.1 Sphaerochaetaceae bacterium
GCAAAAGGTTCTTCTGAAAAACAGAGTTCTGTCACTACAGTTGAGTTTTGGCACCCTAACAGCGGACTGCTGGCAGATGCTATGAATGAAATTGTAAATGAGTTTAACCAAACAATCGGCAAAGAGAAAAACATTGTGGTCAATGCGATTTACCAAGGAAAAGCTGCCGATGTAGCAACAAAACTGAGAGCCTCGCTACAGGCTAACAGACCTAAAGATTTACCCGACTTGGCCCAAGTAGATGCAACCGGTGTTATGGATGTCAGGGATTCGGTTTACATGGTTGCTGTTGAAGATTTGATAAACAGGGATTTAAATTTCTCCATAGATGAGTTGCAGATGGGAACAAGGCTCTCAATGAATTACAAAGGGAAGATGATAGGGATGCCTTTTAACGCCTCAACCATCCTCCTTTACTACAATAAAGATGCTTTCAGAGAAGCCGGTTTAGATCCCGACAAGACTCCGCAATCCTTGGATGAGTTAGCCGAGACAGCCGCCCTTTTAACAAAGAAAAGCTCAGACGGAAAAACAATAGAACGCTACGGCTTTGTCGGTGTTCCTACCACCTATGAACTGGTCTCTTGGATTGGGCAACAAAACGGGCTCTCCTATTTAACCGATAAGCTCAACGGACACGAAGGTAATCCAACCCATGTCCTTTTTGATAAAGAGGGGACTTTAGCCCGCTTTTTAGAGAAGTGGAAGAGTGTCTACGATGCGGGGGGCTTAGGCAATATTACCAGTGATCCGCGACAACAGTTTGTCGCTCAAAAAACGGCGATGTTTGTTGCTTCCACCAGCAGTCTGTCGACTGTTATTGATTCTGTCGATAACAAATTTGAAGTTGGTGTGGGATATTTACCTAAAGTAGATGAAAACAGTAACGGGGGAGTTAATATCGGAGGAGGAGCTATTTTTGTCTTCGATAACAATAATGATTTAAATAAAGTAGCTACTTGGGAATTTTTGAAATACTTAACCAGTGCCGAAGTTCAATTTTTCTGGCATAAAATGACAGGGTACTTTCCGGTTAATAACAAAAGCTACGAGTTAAAAGAGTTTAAAGAACATTTGGAGCAAAACAAACTCTTTAAAGTGGCAATCGACCAACTAAACGACAGCAATCCGCTTGTTCAGAGTGTGTGGTGGCCAAATGCCTTTCAAGCCTACTACGAGGTTCAGAATGCAATCGTTCAGATGTTGGAAAAAGGGGTAACCATTAATGAGACTGTCACCAATTTAGCCAACACTCTCAACGGATTTATGGATGAGTACAACAGGATGAACAGGGAATTATAATCGGATGAGAATAGCAACTTCGACAAACATTATAAGCTCCCATCATAATCAAAAAAGGATTCCGATGGTTGAGTTTATTGGTGATTTGGCAGAAGCGGGCTTCACTGTCTTAGATTTAAACTTTTACGAAATGATGAATCCCAACAGTATCTTACTCTCCGATAAGTACCTTGATTATGTTGAAAAGCTTAAGGTTCTGAAGGAGGAGCATAAGCTCATCTACAATCAAGCCCATGCCCCTTATACCCACAATTTGTTTGAAATTCCTAAAGAGGAGCAAGAAAAACTAAGGAAGCAAATTAATAGGAGTATTGAGATGGCTGGGTTGTTGAAAATTCCCTACATTGTGCTTCATGGGGCAACTGATTCCACCGATTGGGAAAACTCTCTTGAGGCAAACATTAAATGGCTTAGACCGTTTGTTGAATTAGCTCAAGAGGTAGGAGTCTCCATAGCTTTAGAGAATCTTGCCTATGATAAAAACAGAAGAATAGAGTTTACCGCCAGTGTCGATAACTTAGTTGCCCTTATTGAGGCTTTTGACTGCCCGAATGTTGTTGCATGTTACGATTTTGGGCATGCAAATATGATTTCAAGAAACCATAAAGAGGATATTTTGAAATTAGGGTCTCATTTAAAGACCCTCCACGTAGCCGACAACCACGGTGCTGCCGATGAACATCTATTGCCGTTTCATGGAAATGTTGATTGGCATGAGTGTCTTAAAGCTCTTGCTTCCAATGATTATAAGGGGGATTTTACATATGAAATTATGTTTTTTTCAGAAAACATTCCCAAAGAGGTTCAACCCCAGTTTTTAAGTTATGCCTATGCAGTTGCATCCTATTTGGTAAACAAGTTCAATTGGTTTTTGGAGGAGCATAAAACTCACACCGATTCTTAAATTCACAGTCAATGCAAGAGGAACCCGGACAAGAGACAAACCCCTCTTTTACAGTCTCTAACTGTTTTATGTGCCAATCCAAATCATTAAGAAGCTTTTCCAGTTCTATCATTTTTTTATGGGTGTCGGTATAAAGCTTACGGTACTCTTTAAGAAGTTCTATTCTTCTTTTTTGGCCGCTACTGTCTTTCGGACCCATTAAAATAATGTCTCCTATTTTTTCCAAAGAGAAACCGTACCTTTTAAGTTGCAAGATTCTTAAAAGATAGATTAAATCGGCATCGGTGTAGTAACGTTGTCCCCCCTCGGAGCGACTTTGGGTCTTTAACAGACCCAAAGACTCGTAATAGCGGACAGTTCTGACTGTTACGTTGGCTTTTCGGGCTAACTCACCGATTCTGTACTTATTCTCGCTCAACTTACCCCTCTCTTAAGAGAAAATTTCTGAAGCTCCTTTATAAACAATTTTGATTAAATCTTCAATTTGGTCTATATCAAGACTGGA
>JBAYOE010000214.1:0-2708 GCA_041678405.1 Sphaerochaetaceae bacterium
ACTCAATGGCTGGAGTTTTATTTGCAAAGTTTTTGAACTTATTCACAAAAAATAAAGTTAACCCAATGGTTGGAGCTGCCGGTATTTCTGCATTCCCCATGTCGGCTCGGGTTGTACAGAGACTTGGGTTGGAAGCCGACAGTCAAAATCATCTTTTGATGCATGCCGTTGGTGCCAATGTTGCCGGACAGATTGCTTCTGTGGTTGCCGGTGGAGTTATATTGGGCTTGGTTCCCAAAATGTTGGTTTAGAGGGATTATTATGGGAAATCTTGTTAAGCAGTCGTTGACCCTTATGTGGCAGGGGATGGGGGCAATATTTATTGTCATCACTCTTATTTATATCGTGATGTTGATTTTTCCTAAAATCTTCAAAGATAAGTAGAATTAGACAACATTGTACGTAACTACTGTTTGTGGTACAATGAATTAATCCTTGGGAGGTAGTATAAATGCGTGAATCAGGCGAAGATTATTTGGAAGCAGTCTTAGCCTTATCAGAAAAAGAGGAAAATGTTCGCCTTACAGATGTCGCAAAGGCACTTAATGTGACCAAACCAAGTGCTTCCAGGGCTATGAAAAACTTACAGCTTGAAGGTTATATCCACCAAGAGAGTTACGGAACAATTGAATTAACCGAAAAAGGACGTAGAAAGGCAAATCAAATTTATGGTAGACATAAAATGTTGACTACCTTTTTAAACGAAGTTCTCGGCTTAGATGCCGACATAGCGGAAGCAGATGCCTGCCGGATGGAACATATTTTAAGCAGTGAAACAATTGAAAAATTTGCAACTTTTGTTGAAAAACATAAAGAAAAGGATCCCGTTGCATAACTTTTGTATAAATATTTATCAAAAAGTATTACCGTAGTTGACATTTGTTTCTAAGCTGTATACAACAATAGTCAATCTTTAATTTAGGAGCGAGGTATGAAAACGGCAGGGAAGAGCCAAAGTCAACGACCCAGTTGCTTTTACTCACATACAGAACAGTTAAACAGTGCTAACGAATCAATTTTAATTTCCAATCCCACCATTTCTATCGCCCTAATTTCTCTAATTATTATTCTAGTAAACCTAATTATTCTCTAATCCACGGTACGCCGATTAGTGTGCCAGCCGTGGAAAGACTCTTCCACGGTCAATCGGTGTACCTATACCCATTTATATAAATTCATGGGGGCACAAAAATTTACAGGGGGAACTGAGAGATGGATCGCTATACATTAGGAATTCTTGTTAATAACAGTCCGGGAGTCCTTAGTAGGGTAGTCGGGCTCTTCAGCCGGAGGGGATACAACATTGACAGTCTCTCCGTAGGAGAAACCGAAGATCCTAAAATCAGTCGGATCACCATTGTTGTGACGGGCGATAGGCCTATAGTTGAGCAAATTCAAAAGCAGGTTGCTAAACTGATTGATGTTATCACTGTTGTTGAACTTACCCTGCAAGGGAGTCTTCAGTATGAGCTTTTGCTGTTAAAAGTAAAAACAACCGAGAAAACAAGAGCCGCTGTAGTGGAACTTTCTGAAATATTCAAGGCAAAAATCGTTGATGTGACTGAGAAAACTCTGACCATTAGAATGACTGGAAACAGGGATAAAGTAGCCTCCTTTTTACACCTCTTAAAACCATATGGGATTTCTGAGTTGTGTAGGACGGGAACTACGGCAATGGAAAGAGGCAGTCAGTCTATGATTAACCATAAAGAGAACTGATTTAGACCAAAAGGAGAATCAATAATGAGTACTATGTATTATGAAAAAGATGCCGATATGGGATTGCTTGAGAAAAAAACAGTTGCAATTATTGGCTATGGAAGTCAGGGGCATGCCCATGCACTCAATCTTCATGAGTCGGGCGTAGATGTAATTGTCGGTCTTTACGAAGGGAGCAAGTCGTGGCAAATAGCTGAAGAAGCAGGCTTAAAAGTAATGACTGCCTCCGACGCGGCAAAAAACAGCGACCTTATTATGTTGCTCGTCAATGATGAGAAACAGGCCCGACTGTACGACGAATCTATAAAAAAACACCTAACAAAAGGAAAATATCTGGCATTCGCCCACGGGTTTAATATTCACTTTGGTCAAATCGTACCACCAAAAGACGTCAATGTTATTATGATTGCCCCCAAAGGACCGGGACACACCGTCAGGAGTCAGTTTCAAGAGGGCAAAGGGGTTCCCTCTCTGATTGCTGTTCATCAGAACCCCAGCGGAGATTCAAAAGAGGTTGCCATAGCCTATGCGGCAGGATTGGGAGCCGGACGAGCAGGAATATTTGAGACTACATTCAAAGAAGAGACCGAAACTGACCTTTTTGGTGAGCAGGCAGTGCTTTGCGGAGGCATTTCAGCCCTGATTAAAGCCGGTTTTGACACCCTTGTCGAAGCTGGATACCAACCGGAAATGGCTTACTTTGAATGCGCCCACGAGATGAAACTAATCGTTGATTTAATTAACCAAGGCGGTCTTTCATACATGCGTTACTCAATCAGCGATACTGCCGAGTACGGTGATTATGTCAGCGGCAACCGAATTATAACCGATGAAACAAAGAAAGAGATGAAAAAAATTCTCCAAGAAATTCAGGATGGGAAATTTGCCCGATCTTGGCTTTTGGAGAATCAGGTGAAAAGACCATTCTTTAACGCAAAAAGGAAAATGGAAAGTGAAAGCCTTTTAGAGACTACCGGCAAAAGATTACG
>JBAYOE010000215.1:0-2590 GCA_041678405.1 Sphaerochaetaceae bacterium
CGGCGGTAACAGTTAATGTCAGAGAATCAAACATAAGAGGATTGACTCCCTGCTTAACTAAAGCCATCGCCTCTCTGTCAAAATAACCTTCAATATTTTTTGAAAAAACCTTTGTGGCTTCAATTGCCAAGGGACTGTCTAAAAAAACAGGCAGATATGGGATTTCGGGCAGCATGTTTTGGGTGATTATATTTCTCAAAAGATACAGAAGTTCTTGGGTTCGCCCAACAGCAAAAGAGGGGATTACAACATTGCCCCCTTTGGCAAATGTCTCTCTTATAATTTTTGCCAAATCTTCTGAACGGCCTTTAGTAGATTCAGCCTGTGTTTTATACTTGGGCTGTTTGTGCAGACGATCTCCGTAAGTCGATTCCATAACTACAAAATCGGCTTCTCTGATGCACATAGGATCTTTTACTATCGGTTGGTCGAGATTCCCGATGTCGCCGGAAAAAACCAAATGGGTAGTTTTTGAGTTTTCCGTAATCCAAATCTGAATTGACGAAGAGCCCAACAGATGCCCGGCATCGGTAAATTCAATTTCAATCTCTTCGTCTATTTTTAATCTTTCGTTGTAACTTTGTCCGCTGAAGAAATCAATGGCAGTTACAGCATCTGCAACTGTATAAAGGGCTTGAACCTCATTTTTTCCTGCTCTGATTCTTTTTCGATTAAGCCACTCGGTCTCCATCTCTTGAATATGGCCGCTGTCGGCTAACATTATTTTACAAAGGTCTTTTGTCGCATCGGTGGAAAAAATAGTTCCCTTAAAGCCCTCTTTGACCAAAAGGGGAATCCGCCCGGAGTGGTCTATATGGGCATGTGTCAACAAAACATAGTCTATTTCGCTGCTTTCAAAAGGGAGAGCCATCCCTATTTTTTTCTCATCATTACCTTGAGGAAGACCACAATCCACTAGAATTTTCTTATTCTCTGTCTCAATTAGGGTGCAACTTCCGGTTACGGTTCTTGCCCCTCCGATAAACTTCAGCCTCATGGTTTTAGGATACTCTTTGGTTCTTGATTAGTCTATGCTAAATTCATACAATGTTCGCAACAAAAGAGGAGGTTTCTATGGATATCAATACCGATAGAGTCAGAGAACTACAGGTAGCCAGAACCATTGAAAATTTGCAAAGGAACAACATGGAGGCAGCCTTTCTTCCAAAAACAAGTGATGTGGTGCCGATGCTGAGATATTTGTTGGAAGAGGATTCAATTATCGCTTTGGGCGGTTCGAGTTCTTTAAATGAGAGCGGGGCTCTTAAGTTAGTCCGTAGCGATACTTATCGACTGTTGGATCGTTATGAACCTAACATTACAAAAGAGGAGCTGCACAACCGTCTAAGAGCCTCTTTTACCGCCGATGTACTTTTGACCAGCGTCAATGCAATAACTGAACATGGGGAACTCTATTGCCACGACGGTACAAGCAACCGAACCGCAGCCATGCTCTTCGGACCGAAGAAAGTTATTGTCATTGCCGGAATTCAAAAGATTGTCCCTACCCTAAGAGATGCTGTCAACAGAGTAAAAAGATTTGCCGCTCCCGCAAATGCAATCAGGATAGGAAAAGATACCCACTGTGTTAAGCACGGCTACTGCGTTGCTCCGTTTTGCGATGACCAAAATTTAATGAGTATCCCCGCAGGCGAGTGTGAAAACACTATTTGCAGCAATATGGTTGTCTTTGGTCGCCAAATTGTAAAAGGGAGAATTTCGGTCTACATTGTCGGCGAAGAGTTGGGTTATTGATTATAAAACCAGCTCCAACACATCGCTTGGAGACTTAGCCAAAGCCAACAACCGCCTTAAATACGGTGAGCTTGTGGCACGGGCTATAGATGCTAAAACCTCGATGTAGGCACTCGATTCTTGTTCAGGTGCAAGCACCAGAAAGAAGAATTGGGTGCCTTTGCCGTCTTGGGAATCAAAATCGATTGCCTCTTTTGTTATTCCCAAAACCAGAGCAATCGAATCAATAGCCGAAGTTTTTGCATGAGGAATCGCTATGCCGTCTACTAACCCTGTGCTACCAAGGGTTTCCCTAGCCAACACGGCAGCCAACAGTTCTTCGCGGTTAAGGTTTTTCCTTTTGGAAACCAATAAATCAATCAACTCTTCCAAAATTGCATGCTTCGTTGTTGATTCAAGGGGGACTTTAATAAGGTCTTTATCCAATACATCTGCTATTGTCATGCTTCACTCCTACCGACATCCGGCATCGATTCATAGCTGTCCCAAATCTGATCGTTGTCTCTGACTACCAATACCGGGCAACTGGCTGTTCTCATCATCCTATCAGTCTCGCTGAGCAGCTCATCTCTGCGGCTATGTATTTGAGACAATCCTCCGATGACCAATAAATCTATTTTATGTTCTTTAAGATAGGTTCCTACTTCCGAATTGACAGAACCGCTTGTTTTAATCGTTTTTATCTGTAACCCTTTTTGGTCGGCCAATTCCTTTACATGGTTTAAGTATCTAATCGCATCCTCTTCGATATCACGCCGATACTCATGTTCTTCAGCCTCGAGAAAAATACGGGCACTGACGAGTTCTTTTAAGGCTCTGGTGTTGACTACATACA
>JBAYOE010000216.1:0-2577 GCA_041678405.1 Sphaerochaetaceae bacterium
CCCCTCCTTTATTGAGGGCTCATTGGAAACTATAGCCAAAGGGATGGAAGAAATCGGTATAAGGGGATTAACCTGTTATGAAGTTACCGATCGTAACGGCGGGATGGATGAAGTTAGACTGGGGATTAATGAGAACGTGGCTTTTGCAAAAAGTGTCGATAAAAAGCGCTCATCCGGTGAAAATGTCCTTGTTGAGGCGATGATAGGAGCTCATGCTCCTTTTACACTTCCTAACAAAGCTCTGGAACTTATGAGTGAAGCAACAGAGACAACCCAACGTTCAATTCATTTACATGTGGCCGAAGATAAATACGATACAGTTCACAGCCACCATCTCTACCACCAAGATATAATGGAACGCCTAGATAGATTTAATTTATTAAACGAGAAAACTCTCTTGGTTCATGGACTGTGGTTAAATGAAAAAGAGATAGAGCTTATGAATGAGCGTAAATCATTCTTAGCCCACAATCCCCGCAGCAATATGAACAACAACGTCGGCTATTTTAAAAATCTGACAAAGGTTAAAAATTTGGTGTTGGGAACCGATGGGTGTGGGGGCAATATGTTTGAAGAGATTAAATTGGCCTTCTTTAAACATAAAGACCAAGGGGGAGCTTGGTGGCCCACCGATTTTGTTAAAGTTCTAAATAGGGGCAACAGACTCCTTGAACTCTATTTCAAAGCAAAATTCGGCTCAGTAGCAGCCGGCTGTAAAGCTGATTTGATTGTGTTGGATTCCAACAGCCCAACTCCTCTTGTAAATGATAACGGTGCTTCTCAGATAGTTTGGGGCATAAGCAGCAACGCCGTGGAATCTGTTATGGTTGACGGAAAAATGGTGATGGAAAACAGAACTTTCGGTTTTGATGTAAAAGAGATTTATGCCAAAGCCAGAGAAGCAGCTAAAAGGGTTTGGCAAAAGGTAGATACTATTTCTCCCCATTAATCAAAAGCATCCCTTCAAGGGATTAATATATCTAAGGAGCAGCTAATATGGGTATTCATGAAACTATTAAAAAGAAGGCAGCCAAGTACAGACAATACAATGCTGAAACTCTCTCCAAGTTAGTAAAAGTTAAATCGTACAGCAGTAAAGAGGAAGACGTTTGTCGTTTGATTGCCAAAATTTGTGAAGACGAGGGCTTTGAGGAAGTCAGGATTGACGGACTTGGAAGCGTTATTGCAAGAGTAGGTAACGGACCGAGAAAATTGGCATTTGATGCCCATGTCGATACTGTGGAGATTGGGAATTTAGAGAACTGGAAGTTTGACCCCTTTAGCGGAGAGATTAAGGACGGATTGGTTTTCGGCAGAGGCTCAGCCGATCAGAAAGGGGGAGCCGCGGCAATGATTACAGCGGCAAAAATATTGAAAGACCTTAACTATGACGGGGAGTTCAGTGTCTACTTCACTTTTACGGTTATGGAAGAGGATTGTGATGGAATGTGTTGGAAATACCTTATAGAGGAGGAGAATTTTAAACCCGATTTGGTAGTCTCCACTGAACCGACAAGTTGCCGGCTTTACAGAGGACATCGAGGAAGAATGGAAATAAGAACTTTCTTAAAGGGGATTTCAGCTCACGGCAGTGCCCCCGAAAGGGGAGTCAGCGCAGCTTACAAAGCCAGCAGGGCGGCATTGGCAATTGAGAAACTCAATGAAGATTTGTTACCCGATGAGGATAACTTTTTAGGAAAAGGGACTATTACAGTCAGTCAGATGGAGGTAAAAGGGCCCTCACAATGTGCCGTCGCCGATTATGCCATGCTCTATTTAGACCGCCGCTTAACGTGGGGTGAAGATGCCGAATTTGCAATGAATCAGGTTAAATCTTATATAAGTGAAGCAACCGGTGATAAAAAGGAAGATATTGTTGTTGAGATGCCGGTTTATGAGAAACTGGGGTGGACTAAAAAGGAGTACTTCCAGGAACTCTATTTCCCCACCTGGAAAATAGATGAGGATCATTTTCTTGTCCAAGGTGGCATTGAAGCGCATGAGAAACTTTTTGATAAAAAACCGGTTGTCGATAAGTGGACATTCAGCACCAACTTAGTGGCAACCACCGGCAGGCATAAGATCCCGGCAATCGGTTTTGGCCCGGGGGATGAGAATCAGGCACATGCACCCAATGAAGTAAACAGAATTGATGATTTGGAAATTTGCAGTGCATTCTATGCAATGCTGCCCTACGCCTTAGAAGGAAAAAAGTAGAATTACGGGTAGTGCTATAGTATAATTGTAGCGGTTCCCAAGAGTAGTTTTTACTCTTGGGAAAGGAGTTTAAATCGACATTCGGGAAAATTGAATTGATAAAAAATGTTAGAGATGCTCTCTTATTCCCGTCGATTACAAACACGTAGGAGTGGGTATGTCTTTCTCCACTATTTTACTAAAAAACGTGTTTCGTCTTCTTAGCGAAGCTTCAAAACCTCCGCTGAAGAACGTTGATGTTTTAATTGAAGAGAATATTATAAAATCAATTAAACCTACCGGTATTCTGAAACCAAACGGGAATACAAAAGTAATAGACTGTCACTCTTTGGTAATGGTCCCCGGTTTTATAAACGCCCA
>JBAYOE010000217.1:0-2572 GCA_041678405.1 Sphaerochaetaceae bacterium
CTGAGGGCACTACCTCCTCTAAAGAGGGTGAAAATACGATAAATAAGTGGCAATATAATCACAACCGAACCAACCATCAGAGCACCTAGACTTATCACATACCAAAAAGCGTTTGCCAAAAGTACCTCGAGATCAAAGCTTTTAAACCAGGCGGCACTTATGAACAACAAAAAAAGAGCCCCAAGAGTGGTAAAAATCCGAGCCAAGCGGAGCATAGCTTCGGAGAAGGAGTTTAAGACTACATAGGCGGGTCTGATTTCCTCTTTATCCGGTCGCATTGCTATACCAAACAACAATGCAAGTATCATCACGGGAACAAGAGAGGTACTTGTTACGGTAAATTGGCCAAAAGCGTTGTCCGAGAGAAAAAAGGATTTTAAATTTGAAAAATCAAAGAACTGATTTACAACCGGAGGCCCTGCCTGTAAAGTGTTTCCGGCCAAAGCTCTAAAGGGCAAGATAAGAGTTGCTCCCATTGCCGCAAAGCTTAGAATCAACGTAGTAAAAAGACCCCAAACTATGGTTAAAGAAAAAACGAGAGTTGTTTCTTTATGGCGCCTTGACGAAGCTGTTGCACCAGCAAAAAGGACGAAAACCACGGGTAAAAGGATAAACAGTGCTATCTCTTTTAAAAGTGGTACCGATAGCAAAAGCAATTTTTCATAGGGAGCCCACCCCCCTAAGAGGGTGTTAGCTGCAAATCCTAAAATTATTGCTGCCGGATAGGTAATCCATGTCTTCATAACTGAAACGATATCCTAACATTATTTATAAGTCAATTAATTAAGATAATTGAGTAACATATCGACTTTATAATTTGAAAACAGGTCTGCTTTAAGCAAAGAAGTGACCATGTTTTCAATTGCCTGTTTATTGTGAACTTCTTTTAAACAAAAACCGAGTGCGATTAAAAAAACTGTCTCCTGATAAGATTCTTTCCTATACCACTGTTGTCCCTCATATAGGTTGTATCCTATTGCCAGTCTAAATTCCTCCTCTTCCAAAAGGGAGCGCAAAGCCTCCTTCCAACTTGGTTTTTCACAAGTCAGCTGCTCTCTTACTGTACTGTTTTCAACAACCAGAAAAGCTGCCTTTCTTAAGTGTATGGCATACTCTCTTTCACTTAAGCTTAAGGTATTGGAACTTGAAGCGAAAAGAACTTCGGTCAGTAGGGTATTGATAGTCTGAGCTACCTCGCTTAAGGAACTATTTTTATCCACAAACTGTTTCAATAAAAGCGTAGTCTGAAGCAGATACACCAACTCATCCATTGCCAAGGCAGCACTCTTAAAAGCAAGTGAGACACTCTCTTTGCTGAAACACTCAATCAAGTTCTCCATCTGAGTCAAAACATCTTTAGGCTGAACTTCACTTTTCAATGGAGGGAGTTTAGAGAGCATTGATTTGCTGAGAGCCTCGTATAAAGTTGCTATTCTTGCATATGCTTCACCGGTTAACAATACAAACTTCCTTAACTCCTTAGCTGTGGCACCCTCTGACCGGAGAATCGATTTAAGGGTGTTTAACATAGTTTGTGAACTAAAGTTATCCATAGCTTTATGGAGAGGTTGGATTCTGATTTTAGCCAAATCTCTTTCCAGCGAAGCGGTTCCGTTACCCCCGAGATTCTGATAAAGCTTTGCATAAACACCGTCTTCATCAACAATTTCTCTGATATTTAAAAATGCTTTAACCTCATAACCTGCCAGGTGAGCCCAATAGCCATCGTCAAAAACAACCATAGAGGGGATTATGTAAGTTAAGCCATCAGGAAAGCTCTCATAAAGGACAAACCGATTTTTCTCTCTGTTGAGACCTAAACTTTCTGCTAAGCTCTTTTTAACCGTTATGCTGTTTTCACCGTCAAGCTTTACTACCTTAGCTGTACTGTCATAAATCTTGCCTTGGGCTGTTTCGTATTGGTTATTGTAGAGGATTAAGGCTTTAGTTTTTTCATTACCATTTACATAGGCATATATTGATTCGCTTACCGAGCTGTTGTCCCAGACATCAAATAGATCAAAATATTCAGAACCACTGAAAATATGACGCATTCTTAAAAGGGGAAAAATTCTGCGATAGTGCTCTTTAACTAGGTTAGAATCGGGATACTCATTCCAATAAGAGCGGCTGTACTCCATTCCGTATTTTTCGTGGAACCCCTCTATTTGCCCATGTCCAAACATCGGTAAACCTGGCATTGTTGCCAAAAGGGTGCAAACACCAAAGTATTTATCCCCATTGCCAAATTGGGCAATGGCGGTCTCTTCATCGGGGTTGTTCATAAAATTAACAAACCGTTTTAATATCTCTGGGTCAAATGCAAGGGTATTTTTTACCGTGTCGCGGTACTTTTTATTCTCCTCATTTTTTAACATGTTCATAAATGCACTGTTATAAACCCTGTGCATACCCAAAGTACGGACAAAATAGCCCTCCATCATCCAAAATGCTTCGGCTAATAAAAGGGTGTCGGGAACCTCTATGGCGACCCGATCCACAACCTCCCGCCAAAACTCAGTCGGAAGTTTTTGGGAAAATTCGGTTTCACTTAAACCGTAATTGGCCCTTC
>JBAYOE010000218.1:0-2556 GCA_041678405.1 Sphaerochaetaceae bacterium
CATCAGTATCAGCCGGGTAAAGAGACTATTGCCAAACCGATCTCACCGGCAGAACAGCTGGCTAACGGGGTCAATGTAATGATGGTAATCGGACAGAAGTACCGCTTAGGCAAAGGACCTACCCGAATAAGAGACATAACAGACCGTCTATTAATGAATGAGCGCCAATTGTATACGGTTTTAGACCTTCTGGAAGAGATGAATTTTATAATCTCTGTTAACCCCACTAAGACAGCGTTTGTCCCTGCCCGCCCTTTGGAGGATTTGAAGGTTGTTGAACTGGTTGGCGGTCTTTATGGAAAAGTCTATTTGGAGCAAAATATTGATACCATCGGAGACTCAATTGCAACTCAAATAAGTGCCAATGGTATCAAAAACTTGGCATCACTTAGTGTCGCCAATTTAGTTGAACGTCTCTAACCTAAAGCAACGTCTAAAATCATCATAACAGTGAAACCCAACATAGCACCCATTGTGGCTAAATGGGTTGCGTGGTGGTCGCCCTGTTGGGATTCGGGAATCAACTCTTCGACAACTACGTAAATCATAGCTCCCGCGGCAAAGGCTAAAGCATAGGGGAGAATCGGGCGCATCGTTGAAACTAAAACTGCCCCCAAAACGCCCGCAATGGGTTCTACTATCCCTGAGGCTTGTCCATACATAAAACTTTTATAACGGCTGAGACCTTCTCTTCTCAGAGGGATAGAGACGGCTGCCCCTTCGGGGAAATTTTGAATTGCAATTCCAATTGCTACGGCAACGGCTCCCATAATTGTTACACCTTCAATTCCGGTTGCAACAGCTCCGAAAGCGACTCCGACAGCCAATCCTTCGGGGATGTTGTGCAGGGTTATCGATAAAACCAAAAGGATGCTTCTCCTTAAGTTTGAAGGGAGTCCTTCAGCCTCATCCCCTTTTTTAGAATCAAAGTGGATATGGGGCATAAGTTTATCGGCTAACCATAAAAATGCGCCGCCGGCAACAAACCCAATGGCAGCGACAAGCCAAGCAGGTAAAGAGGAAATTTCACCGGCCATCTCAATTGATGGTTCAAGCAAAGACCAAAAGCTTGCTGCTATCATGACTCCACTGGCAAAACCCAGCATCATATTTAAAATACTCATTTTGATTTCTTTGAAGAAAAAGACTAAAGCGGCACCTAAAGCAGTGACCCCCCAAGTCCCTAAAGTAGCTATGAGAGCCATTAGAACTGGTTTATCGGCTAGTTGAGCCATTTTTATCCTCCCCTGTATTTTCTATGATATTTGTCATATAGTAGAGAGGTCTTAACCATAGGTCAAGGCAACCGTATTATTTTGCCTGATAAAAAGGATTCTTTATGGATCGATTTTTTAAAAAAATAGAAGCGCTAAGCTCCCTTTCAATGCCGCAGTTCTCCATTGAGATTTTAGATTCTGATTCATATTGGTCTTTTGAAAACGGAGATTATAAAGGGTATGAGTCTGTCTCAGCATTAAGCGACACAAAATATTTCTACTTGGTTTATCCGTATGCACTGTTTCTCGTTAACAAAAAAGGGGAACATATTTTAACGGTGGCAATCCAACAAACCGATTATAGGGAACTTTCTTTGCTAACCAAAGAGCGGATAAGTGATTTAAATGAGGGGCAAAAAGGGCACCTGAGTGTTCCGACTATTTTAATTTTCAGTTCGGAAAGTGAACAAAACTTGGGACCCTATGAAGGGAACATGAAAGACGATGTAGTTTTTGGCCTATTGGCTGAGTTAGCCGCCGAAAAATTGGATTTTATGTCAGATCCCGTTAAAGTTACCCTTTCTTAGAACAGGCTGGACATATCCCGGAAAGATTAAGGGTATGATTGTTTATTATCAGATTAAAATCGTTGCGGTACTCTTTTAAGATAGGATCTAACTTGCAGCTGCCGAGATTTATAAACGAGTGGCACTTTTCACAGTGAAAAAAATGGGAGTGCTTATCGGTGTAGTAACGTTGGGTTCCGGTTTCAGAACAGGAGTAGACAAAACTTGTCGCTTCGCCGATTTCCTCCA
Source organism: Sphaerochaetaceae bacterium (assembly GCA_041678405.1). GTDB lineage: Bacteria > Spirochaetota > Spirochaetia > Sphaerochaetales > Sphaerochaetaceae > JBAYOE01. The sequence continues at coordinate 2,033 of JBAYOE010000218.1, forward strand.
GATAGTTGAGATTCCTGTAAACTGTTACCACATCACATTTCAACTTTATAATTTTATGGACTTCGGTGGCGCTTAGGGGCTGTTTTGCTCTCTTTAGAACATCCAAAGTAGCCTTACGAGCTTTTGTCATATTTTTTAACCCTCTTTTTCTTGACCATTGTAACAACCGAAAATATAAGAAAAACAGAACCTGCTATCACAACTACGATTGCCCCTACAGGCAGATCAAACTCCCAACCCATAACCAATCCTCCTACGGAAAATAGGGAGGCATAAAGCCAAGCCAAAATCATCATTTGCAGCATGTTTTTTGCTTTAAAGCTTGCCGTTCCGGCAGGCAAGGTTAACATTGCAATAACCATTACTATCCCTACATAGGTTTGTAAAAGGACAATGGCCACTGCTGTGATACTGAGTATAAGGATAAAAACCACATTGGTCGAAATTCCTCTGACTTGGGCAAACTCTCCGTCAAAAGAGGTCGCTTCCAGCTGCGGGTAAAAAAGCCATATGAAAATAAGCAG
>JBAYOE010000219.1:0-2525 GCA_041678405.1 Sphaerochaetaceae bacterium
AAAAGGTTGTAGCCATAACAATCAACAGCGAAGGCCTAAAGAGTGAAGAGGTCAAAAAAGTTTGCAAAGAGATAGAGTGTGAGACGGGTTTAATTACCAAAGAGGGGTTAAGAGATAGTTTGGAGCCGATTGTGCAGCTGCTGTTAAAAATAAAACAAACGGAGTTTGAGAGGTGAGAATTGTAGCGGCAGAAGCCTTTGGTGTTGAACTAACTTTGGTAGAACCTTTTTCGATAGCTTATTCCACGATAGAAAAAACAGTTAATTACTTTTTAAGGTTAGAGACAGCCGACGGGTTAGTCGGGTATGGATGCAGCGCTTTTGATCAAGAGGTTACTAATGAAAACGAGAAAACAATTGCCAAAGCTTTAAATGAGGTTGCCATTCCCATTCTGTTGGGCAGAGACCTTTTTCATTATAAATCGGTTATCAAAGAGATCAGAGATGCGATTGCCAATGAACCGACAGCCCTTTGCGGTGTCGATATGGCTTTGTTTGATCTTTTGGCTAAAAATGCCAAGTTACCCCTTTACCGGTTGTTGGGAAAGAAAAAAGAGAGGATGAAAACAAGCATAACAATAGGGATAATGCCGCTTAAAGAGAGTGTTGAAAAAGCCCTTTTTTGGAAGAAAAAAGGGTATTTGGCTTTAAAAATAAAAGGAGGGCTCTCTGTTTCACAAGACCATGAGAAACTGATTAAAATCAGAGAGGCGGTGGGTAAAGAGACAGAAATCTATTTTGACGCCAACCAAGGTTATACCCCCCAGGAGGCTAAAGAGGTAATAGATACATTGGTAAATATAGGAGCTGAATTTATTGAACAACCGTGTAAAAAGGAGAATTACAAAGCATTTAGTGAATTGAGAGGTTCTTTACCAATAATGGCCGATGAGTCGGTTCTAAACAGCACTGATGCCTTAAAACTAATCAGTTGCGGCGGAGCCGATATGTATAATATAAAACTGGCAAAAACAGGGGGAATTTTAGAAGCCTTTGAGTTGGATAAGATTGCCAGTCAAGCCAATTCTCCCACAATGGTTGGGTGTATGGATGAAGCTGCGTTGGGAGTCTCTGCGGCTCTCCATTTTGCCCTTTCAAGCAACAATGTCTTATATGCCGATTTGGATGGGCATGTTGAGTTTATCGATGATCCTTCCTACGATGCTGTTATAATCAAAGAGGGATATATCTATCCCAAAGAAGCTTACGGATTAGGATTTTCTTTTAAATAGATGTTCCCCTAATTTGAGAGCTCTGCTATATTAAATTCTATGGCACTAAAAAACGTAAAGGCTTTTGTTATAACAACTTTACTTATAGTTCTCCTCTTTGGTTCATGTTCAACGACAAAAAAACTACAAAAATACGTTGAACAAAAAGTATCTGTTGAGCAACTTATGCAAAGTATAGGAGTCGACTCCTATTCTTGCACCTATCCTCTTTATTACAATACGGGTGCACAATGGAATGAGCGCTCTTTGGAACTGATTGAGCAGGCTCAAGATTATATTCTGGTTTCAACGTTTTTAGGAGTTGAACACCCTTCTGTTTATCCGGTTTGGAAAGCGTTAGCCGATAAAGCTGCCGAAGGCGTTGATGTCTATATAATAGTCGATTCCTCTTCAAATTTTCAGATGGTTCCGATAGTAAACGAGAGGATACAGGCCGCTTTTATGCTCTTACATGAGCTGGGTTTAAACTTTGTTGAGTATAACTCCCTCTCTTTAAGCAACCTCTTTTTTATTCCCAAACTTTTGGATCGTGACCACCGAAAATACTGGGTAGTGGATGGACAAACATTGGCAGTCGGCGGAGTAAATATAAATCACACATCAGTGGCTTGGCCTCCCGGATACGGCAATATTGATACGATGGTGGAACTTGGTTCCTCACAAGCTATAAAAGAGGTTGTTGAAACATTTGTTGCCACCTGGAATAACTACTCGACAACATTTTTGGATGCCGATAGTTTCAATATTGTTAAAAACAACGAGTCTGAAACAGCCCGTCTTTGGCTTTTAGACCACTATTGGCCCACAAAAAGTAAAATAACAACTCTGTTTGATCTTTTTAGCATTTACGCAACAAAAGAGTTATGGATGGTTCAAGGGTATACCTTTCTGACTCCCGCTCTGTTAAAAAGGATTAAATTTGCAGTAGACCGGGGAGTCAAAGTCAACTTTATCTTAAGTGACTATTCAACCCAACCAAAATACGAGTTGGCCAGTCGTTACGGTATTTTAGACTTAATTGAAGCTGGAGCGAGTGTATATATGTATCACTCTCCCGTTGAGTCGTTTCTTCATGCAAAGATAATGGTAGCCGACGGTAAGTTGGTAAGCATAGGGAGTGCCAACTATAATTTACGTTCCCAAAGTCTCTCTAGAGAATTAAACTTTCTCTTTGAAGATGAGAGAATCGGAGAGGAAAATTTAAAATATATTGAGACGCTTTTAAAAGAGTGCACGGTCGTTACAAAGCAAGAAGCTGAAAGCTACCGCAATTTTAAATCGTGGTATAACCATC
>JBAYOE010000220.1:0-2510 GCA_041678405.1 Sphaerochaetaceae bacterium
CGGCATCGGGTGCTTTTTCAACCATCCGATGAACTACATCGGTAATTAATCCAACCTCGCCGTCCCAATTGTCCTCGGGTTGGGGTTCACTTAGGGCAGGAACAAACTTGAAGGATGCCATCTTAGTTTCAAGTTCTTTCATCTCGTCGAGTAAAAAGAGATCTCTTTTAGAGCGATCGCCAAAGAAATATTGGGCTTTTCTCTGATTACCGGTTTGGGCCATATCGAGCAGAATCGACTTAATTGGTGCCATACCCGAGCCACCTGCAATAAAAATAATATCACGGTCGGTATCGCGTAAAAAGAACTCCCCATAAGGTCCGTTAATAAAAACCTCATCACCCTCTTTTAAGTGCTGGTGGACATACGTTGTACAAATTCCGTTAGGAACTAGCCTTATTTCAAGTTCAACACAATCTTTTTGACTAGGAGGAGATGCCATAGAGTAGGCTCTATAGACAGACTCATCGGTAAGTTCATACTCAGGTACTTCAAACTGAACATACTGACCCGCTTTCATCTCAATCCCTTTTGGTTCAATTAATTTTAGGCGTACCTCTTTGATATCGTGGGTAAGGTCTCGAATAGAATCAACTTTAGTTGTAAATTGTTTAACCAAAAAGAGCTCTTCAGGAATTTGAATCGACAGATCATTTTTTACTTTTATCTGACATGAAATACGGACATTTTGTTCTTTCTCTTCTGGTGTTAAATGGGGTAGTTCGGTGGGTAAATAATCTGGAGCCCCCTCCAACACCTGAACTTTACAAAGGCCGCACGAACCTCTACCTCCACAGGAACTGGGGATAAAGATCCCTTCGCTGGTGAGTGCTTTAAGTAGAGGCTGCCCCCCTTCAACTTCCAAAACCATATCGTTATTGATTGTTATTTTTGCATTTCCGTAATTGCCTACAGTTGCATCGGCTATGACCATTAGAAGGGCAAGAGCAACCGAGATAAATGTTATTATAGCAACGCTAAGTGCCAATGATGCAATCATACTCTCCCCCTTTAGGAAATGGTAATCATCCCATTAAAGCCCATAAAGGCCATAGCCATAAAGCCAGAAATTACTAAAGCAATACCGGCACCTTCCAAGCCGTAAGGAATTTTTGCCTTCTTAAGTCTTACTCGGATACCCGCCATTGCCATAATCGCCAACAGCCACCCTAAGCCGCTACCAAGACCGAAGAAGAAGCTGGTTATAAAAGAGTACTCACGGATTACCATAAAAAGAGAGGCACCTAAAATTGCACAGTTAACGGTGATAAGTGGTAAAAATATTCCCAGTGAGAAATATAATCATTCACTGTAGCGCTCAATGACCATCTCAATTAATTGGACAAAAGCTGCAATGACTATTATAAAAACAATGAATCTCAAATATTCGAGTTCAAAAGGGACTAAAAGAAATTCGTAGACAAGCCAGTTTAAAGCAGTAGTTACTGCCATAACAAATGTAACGGCGATGCCTAAACCTGCTGAAGTCTCTAACTCTTTAGAGACCGAAAGAAATGAACACATCCCCAAATAGTTTGTTAAAAGAATATTGTTGGTAAAAATTGCAGCAAAAAAGACAGCAAAAGGAAATAGTATGTCACTCATTGGTTGCCTCCTTAAAGACTGTTTCACGGACAATCCAAATAAAAATCGCTAACATGAAAAAGCCTCCTGGAGGCATTATCATGATTGCCCAACTTGTCCACCAAGAACCAAGAATTTGATAACCCCACAAAGTTCCAGTTCCCAGTAGCTCTCTAAAAAAGGCGATTATTAGAAGGACATAGGCATATCCCATCCCGCTAGCAAGACCGTCAACTAATGATAAAAATGGTTTGTTTTGTAAAGCGAATGCTTCAATGCGTCCCATAACAATACAGTTGGTGATAATAAGGCCGACGTAAGGGCCAAGTTGTTTCCACATCTCGGGGTAGTAGGCCTTTAAAAAGATATCGACAATAATTACATAAGTAGCGATAACCAATGTCTCTACCATCATTCTAATTCGTGAAGGAATGGCCTTTCGCATCAACGAAATTGTCCAACTTGACAAAGCTGTTGTAAACATAACTCCGATTACCATAACCATAGTGTTTTCTAGTTTGTTAGTTACAGCTAAAGTTGAACAAATGCCAAGTATTTGAACAAAAACAGGGTTATCTCTCCCTAAAGGTTCTAAAAATGTTCTTTTAAGTTTGCTAGAAGCCATATTACTGCCCCCTTGCGATGTTGCCGCTCTCAGTGAGGCGGTTCATAATATTTCTAAATGATTCACTTGTGCGGGTAGCACCAGTAATAGCATCAATCTCATCGGGAGAACTTGCGGTTCCCTCTTCAACCAATCTGAAAGGACCTTGTTTGCCCGAGAACTGGGCAGTGAACCACTTCTCTTCAATTCGAGCACCTAAACCGGGGGTTTCATTTTGGCTAACAATTGAGACTCCACTTAGTGTTTTTAAATCATCTTCAAAGCCGACCATAATTGAGATAGTTCCCCACAGCCCAGGGCC
>JBAYOE010000221.1:0-2506 GCA_041678405.1 Sphaerochaetaceae bacterium
CCGAGCAGAGTCGTATAGCCATCAGGAATATCCGCAGAGAGGCAATTGATGAGTCCAAAAAGCTCCAAAAAAATTCCGAAATATCTGAGGATCAACAAAAAGATTTAGAGACAAAGATTCAAAAATTGACTGATAACTACATCGCTCAAATAAACGATATAGCCAATGAGAAAGAGAAAGAAATATTGGAAATTTGAGTGTGAGTAGCATGGAAAATTCCAACTTACCTAAACATATTGGAATAATTATGGACGGCAACGGGCGGTGGGCCACAAAACGGGGCTTGCCGCGCAAAGCCGGCCACTTTGAAGGGATAAAAGCCGCTAAACGGGTCATAACTGAGGCGGCAAAATTAAATATCCCGTACGTTACCTATTATGTTTTTTCTACCGAAAACTGGAGTCGCCCGACTGATGAAATTGAGTATCTGATGAACCTTTTGGCTACCCGTATCTACAGTGAATTAGATCTTTATAAAAGGCTCCAGAGTCGCATATTAATAGCAGGTGATATTAGTGTCCTGCCTCAAAATGCAAAAAACGCGTTGGAAGCCACTGTCGAAGCGACAAAGTCATATAATAAAATAAGTGTCACACTTGCAATAAACTACGGAGGAAGGGATGAAATAGTTAGGTCGGTCTGTCGGGCTCTAAAGAAAAACAACTCAGCCTCCGTTACTGAGAAAGAGATAAAGGAGAATCTGGATCTCCCATTTGTCCCCCCTGTCGACTTAATAATCCGTAGCGGAGGAGAAAAGAGGATTAGCAACTTTCTCCTTTGGGACGCCGCTTATGCCGAGTTGGCTTTCTATGACTCTTTGTGGCCTGATTGGAGTGCTAAAGAGCTGCAAGAGGCGATTGCCGATTACGCTAAGAGAGAGCGGAAGTTTGGAGGTGTGATGTAATGAAATCCTTGACTAAGCGGCTGATTTTAACATTCACCGCTGTCCCTGCCCTATTCTCTTTAATCTTTTTTCTTCCACATTACAATCATCTCGGATTTGCAATTTTAACATTTTTAGCTTTGCTGCTTGGCAGCTATGAGATAAATGGAATTCTTTTTACAAAAGAAGAGAAACCAATTATCCCTTTTTACTTTTGTGCTTTCTTACCTCTGATTTATTATCTGGAAAAAATCTTTTTAAAAACTTCTCTTATTACAATCATCTACTTTTTCTGTTTAGTCTTAGTTGCATTTTGTATTGAGGTTTTTAACGGAGTAAAAGATGATTTTGAAAATAGCTTAATAAAGATTGCAAAAACTGTTTTTAGCTTTGTTTATCCTCCTCTATTTTCTCTGTTTCTCATTGAGATTCTATTTTTCAAGGAGAGCACTCTTTTACTTTTATTCCTTTTTTTATTAGTTTTTGGCAACGATACATTTGCCTATGTTTTTGGGATGGCATTTGGTAAAAATAACCGTAATTTATTTAAAGTCAGTCCCAATAAAAGCCTAGTTGGATTTATCGGAGGCTTTCTGGCCACAATGGCCATCTCCTGTTTGTATGTGATACTCATCCCGACAATGAGTGCTCTGTTTAACTGCCTACAGGCTCTTTTATTTGGTTTTGTCATTGCTTTAACAAGCAATATCGGTGATTTGGCAGAGTCTTTAATTAAACGGTCGGCTAAGGTCAAAGATTCCGGACATATGATTTTAGGTCGGGGCGGAATCCTTGATTCAATCGATTCTTTGTTAGCCAGTGCCCCAATCTTTCTCCTTTTAGTGGTTCTTTTAACCTAGAGGCTTTTATTATGAGTAGACGAAAAGTTATTATTTTGGGAGCCACAGGAAGTGTCGGCACTACAGCATTAAATGCAATTAAGAGATTCAATGAAACTTTTGAAGTGGTTGCTCTCAGTGCCAATTCCAGTACCCAAAAACTTGCATCCATTGCCAAAGAATTTAATTGCGATAAAATTTGTCTTTCTGACGAGAAGGTTCAAACTCCGCCCGATTTTAAAGGGCACTTGTTCAAGGGAGAACAAGGCCTTTTAGAGATGATACAGCAAACCGATGCTGACATAGTCCTTAATGCTATCGGTACCAGCAGCGGAATAAAAAGTTCATTTGCCACCGTTGAAAGCGGTAAAGATTTGGCTCTCGCCAATAAAGAGAGCATGGTTATGGCCGGCTCTCTTTTATTGGAAACCGCTAAAAAAAACTCAGTTAAAATAGTACCTGTAGACAGTGAGCATATTACTCTGTGGAATTTGTTAAATGCCTTTGGAACCAAACGGGTAACCAAATTAATTCTGACTGCTTCCGGTGGTCCTTTCAGGAATTTGGAACTTACAAAATTCAAAGATGTTACACTTGAGATGGCTGTCAGACACCCGGTTTGGAGTATGGGGCCAAAAATTTCAATCGATAGTGCCACATTAGCCAACAAAGGGTTGGAGGTTTTGGAAGCCATCGGTTTTTTTGGTTACAAAAGTACTCAAATAGATGTGGTCATTCACCCCCAAAGTGTCGTCCATTCCCTAGTCAGAGTCGAAGATGGGTC